>JAICXC010000016.1 GCA_025980665.1 Bryobacteraceae bacterium | reverse complement strand
GCCAGCAATTCCATATAGACGGAAGCATCGACGGATTGGATCTGCGCCAAGCCGCCGCCATAGTCACGGATCGGCCGTTTGTTTGGAACGGCACCATGGCGGGGACCTTCTCGGCGGACGCCACCGTAAACCAGCGGGATGCGATGGCGCGTGCGAATTTGAGTATCACGCCTATAGCCGGCGGCGCCGCTCCTGCTGGTAGCGCCCCGATCGAGGGTCACCTGGATATGGCGTACGATCAGGCGGCCGGGACTATAGCGCTGGAGTCATCTTCCCTCGCCACTCCGGCGACGCGCGTGGAAGTTTCCGGGACGCTGGGTAAGATGCTGCAAGTGCGGTTGCGGTCGACCGATCTGAATGACCTGCTGCCGGCGCTGGCCATCGCGGAGGATCATCCACCAACCGACATCCCGTTGAAGCTGCGGAATGGCAGCGTCACCGCCGACGGATCGGTGACGGGACCGTTAGATCAGCCGCGTTTTGTAGGACAGGTTACGGTTAGCAACGGAGTAATTCAGGGGCACGGGTTCGACCGGTTCACCGGCGAGATCGACGCGATGCGTCATGAGATTAACGGGACGCGGCTGACGATTTCACGGGGCGCGATGACCGCCTCGGGAACTATCAGTCTAAAAGCTCGCGAGGGCAATTTCGATGATCCAGGCGTGGAGGCGCAGTTCGATCTGAAGAATGCTTCGGTGAGCGAACTAGCCAAGGAACTGGGCAGCTCGGTGGAGATCACGGGAACGGGCTCGGTCAGCGGGCACGTGGGCGGGTCGTTTCGTCGGCCGGAAGCGCAATTGACGCTGGATATTGAGAAACCGGCGGGACTTGGCGAGCACATCGACCACGTACATGCCGACGCACGCTACCGGCTGGGTGAGCTGGACATCGCCAACGGGATCGCCACCGATGGAACGTCAGAGCTGCGGTTCAGCGGAAACTATCGCCACCCCGAGAACGATCTGAAATCGGGCGACTTAAGTTTCGATGTGTCCGGGCAGAACGTGGCAGCCTCGCGGATCGAATACGTCGCCAAACTTTCTCCGCCCGTGGACGGTGAGATGAGCGGGAAGCTAAGCGGAACCGGGCGGATCACCAAAGGGAGTTTCGAGCTCAAAGCCGCAACCGTGAATCTTACCGCTAAGGGCGTCACGGTGGCTGACGATCCTATCGGCGATCTCACACTTACGGCTGAAACAAAAGGCAGCGACTTGAACGTTCGGGCGAGTGGCAATGTCCGGGAATCGATGGTGGAAGCGAGCGGCGCCTGGCGACTGGAAGGTGATGCTCCCGGTGAAGCCACGGTAAAGTTTTCGCGGATGAATATCGATTCCGTGCAAGACCTGGTGATGCTGGGACGCAAGGAGGATCGTCCGCCCGCGCCGCCTTTCGAAGGGTTCGTCCAAGGTGGGGCGACCATTACGCTGCCACTGCGAAAACCGGAGAGCTTCCACGCGAAAGTGACCCTGGACACTGTCCAGATCAATCCGCGACCTAACCAGGTTTTGCGGCTAGGCTTTCAACAACAGGACGTAATTCTTAAGAACAGCCAGCCGCTGGTAGTGGATCTCACCAGCGCCCGCGCCCAGCTCACGCCAGCCCAATTCACCGGGCGAAATACGAACCTCTCGGTGGAAGGCGCGATTCCATTCAAGGGAACCGCTGGCGCTGACCTGTCCCTGCGCGGAGACATCGACCTGGTGATTCTTCGGTTGATCAATCCCGAGCTGGCCGCCAAAGGCATCGCGAACCTGCAAGTTTCGATCCGTGGGAATTTGCAGAACCCCAATGTGAGTGGCCGCCTGCAGTTGAGTAAGGCATCCTTATCTTACAGCGATCTGCCGTATGTGGTCGACAATGCCGAGGGGTCGATCGCTTTTGACCGGAATCGTGCGACCATCGAAAAGCTGACCGCGGAGACGGGCGGCGGGACCATTACGTTCACGGGCAGCCTGGATTTTGGTGCCGCGCTCGATTCCGGGACAGCCCTGGTATACCGGCTGCAAGCCGAAGCGCGCCGGGTGCGTGTGCGCCTGCCGCAGGATTTGAGCACCACCTTCGACGCGAGCTTGCGGTTGACCGGGGCCTCGGATGCGAGCACGCTTTCGGGGTCGGTGACTCTCAATCGCGCTTCGTTCAATCCACGCAGCGACCTGGGACAGCTGCTGGCTCAAACCTCCGGGCCCACCCCCGTGCCCACCACGCCCAACGAGTATTTGCAGGGTATGCGTTTCGACGTGCATATCGAAAGTGCTTCGAATTTTCAGGTGGAGACCTCGCTAACGCGCGATGTGGAAGCGGAAATAGATCTGCGCCTGCGGGGCTCGCCGATACGGCCAGTGCTTCAGGGCACGGTTTCGATCAACCAGGGCGAAATGCAGGTTTTCGGAACCAAGTACACCATCAATCGCGCCGATATCCGATTCCTGAATCCGGTGAAGATCGAGCCGACCATCGACATGGATCTGGAAACCAAGCTCAGAGGTGTAACGGTGAACGTAACTCTATCAGGTACCGCGAGCAACCCCAAGATTAATTGGAGTTCGGATCCGCCTCTTCAGCAATCCGAGATCATCGCCTTGCTAGCGACAGGCCGGGACCCGACCCTGATTGAGAACCAGACGGCTCCCGGAGTCTCCGGTGGTGGCACGACGAATTTCGCGGCTGCGGGTTCGGGTTTGGTGGGGCAAGCTCTCAACTCGCAACTAAACAGCCGCTTTACTCGATTCTTTGGCGCGACGCGCGTAAAGATCGATCCCACGTTAGTCGGCGTCGACAATCTTCCGCAAGCGCGCCTGACCTGGGAGCAGTCGGTCTCGAAGGACGTGACATTAACCTACATAACGAATCTGAACCGCACGCAGGAGCAATTGATCCAGGTGCAGTGGGATCTGGATAAGAACTGGTCGGCCATCGCCGTGCGCGACCCGAACGGCCTCTTTGGGATCGATTTTCAATACCGCAAGAGATTCAAGTAGGCGCTTATTTTCGTCCGAGATGTAAGGCCACGGCGCCGCCTGTCATACGCTCGAATTCGACGCGCGCGAAACCACCCCGGCGCATTTCCTCGGCGAGCTGCTCAGCCCCAGGAAATTTCCGAATGGATTCGGGCAAGTATGAGTATGCTTCGGGCGAGCCTGAGATTATTCCTCCGATCCGGGGCAGTACGCGCGTGGAGAAAAAACCGTATAATGCGCCGAAGGCGGCGTTAGGCGGCTGGGAAAATTCGAGAATCGCGGCCACTCCGCCGGGTTTCAGCACGCGCAACATCTCTTCCAGCCCTCTTTGGTAGTTCGCCAGATTACGGAAGCCGAATGCCACGGTGATCAGATCGAGCGAGTTTCCGGCCAGAGGAAGCGAAAGCGCGTCGGCTTCGAATAAAGGCGTTCTGAATCGCCGACTGCCAATCTTGTGGCGTGCCTCCACCAACATGGGATGACAGAAGTCGCTCGCTAGAAGAGGCCGCCGCGCCCGAGTCTCGAGCTCCAGCACCACATCCCCTGTTCCGCAGCATAAGTCGAGCACTTGCGTATCCGGACGATCCAGAATTTCCGATACGCGTGCAACAGTGCGGGCGCGCCAGCGCTTATCCAGATTGAACGAAAGAAGGTGGTTCAGCAGGTCATAGCGCGGGGCAATGCGGCCGAACATCCCACGGACCCACTGGGCGGCAGCTTGCTCGTTGGCAGCGCCTTGGGGAGTAGTCCCGGTCATCCGAGAGCCGCTTGAATCGATTCCAGCACCAAACGATCCTCGACGCCGGAAACAATGGCTACGTCTCCGATCTGCACCGGGAGGACGAAATGAACCTGGCCTTGAATCGTTTTTTTATCGCTGCGCAGGCGTGCGGCCAGCCGCTCGGCCTGGATGCCGTTGAGGTCAGGAATAGGACCATATTTCGAAATGACGCTATGGATGGATGCGGAGTCTGATGCTCCCAGCCGTCCAGTTTTTTTCGCTAAGATAGTCGCGGCCCGCATGCCCCATGCGACCGCTTCGCCGTGCAGAAAACGTTCGTAGTGTGTTTCGGCTTCGAGCGCATGGCCGAACGTGTGGCCGAAGTTAAGGATGCGGCGGAGGTCGCCCTCTCTTTCATCGGCGGTGACCACTTCGGCTTTGATGCGCACCGCAGCGGCGATGATGCGCTCAAGCGTAGCGGGTTCTTGCGCCAGCACGGCGGGCGCACACTGATCCATAACGCCGAACAATTCCGCGTCGCGAATCACGCCGGCCTTGACGATTTCGTAAAGCCCGGCCCGGTACTCGCGCGGCGGTAGCGTTCCGAGGACCTCGGGATCGATGAGCACGGCCAGAGGCTGATGAAAGCTGCCGAGCAGATTCTTTCCCGAAACCAGATTCACGCCGGTCTTACCACCAACTGCCGCGTCCACCTGGGCGAGCAGCGTGGTGGGGACCTGAATCACAGGAATGCCACGCATGAAGACGGCCGCCAGGAATCCGGCGACGTCGCCCACGATGCCCCCGCCGAACGCGATGATGACGCTGGACCGGTCGCCGCCGGCTGCGATCATCTGCTCCGCCAGCGCTTCCAGTTGGGAGAGTCGCTTATTAGGCTCGCCGCCGGGAAAAAAAAGAACTTTGTGTTTGTGATCGGCTATCGCCCGGTGGAGACTTTTGCCATGCAGTTTGAATACGTCCGTGGTAGTGATCACAAATACCATGCCCGATCGCGGCGGCAGGAAATTACCCACGCGCGCCAGCGAGCCGCGCTCGACGATGGCGTCATAGGCTCGCTGCGGCGTCTCCACGCGAAAGCTGGGCATATACGTTCGTTGTACCATGGGCCTGTTGACCCCACCGAAACACCCTCCATTTTTTCTTTTACTGCTATTGGTTGTGCCGCTGGCGGAGGCGCACCCTTCGACTGTGTTTTGGGCCGGACCGGCGATACTGCTGTCGGCCATCGCGATTGCCTGGGCGGCCGAGTCGGCACAGTTCTTCATCGCGCAAGGGTTCGCGCTGGCGATTCTGGCGTGGCTGCAAACGCTACCCGAATTCGCCGTCGAAGCCGTACTGGCCTGGCATCAGCAGGTACAATTCTTGCTGGCGAATCTGACCGGCGCGCTGCGGTTGCTGACCGGTTTCGGCTGGCCGGTTATTTATTTCACCGCGGCAATGTTCCAGCGCCGGCGCGGGGGCAAACCACTCAAGGTCATCTGCCTGGAAGAGCATCACGCGGTGGAAGTATTGGGTCTCGCCCTCCCGCTGCTCTATGTGGGGGTGATCGCATGGAAGGGATCGCTCACTATCTACGACGGAGCGGTGCTGATCTTGCTGTACACGGCGTATTTGCTGATCCTGAGCCGGATGCCGCCCGAGGATCCGGAAACCATCGAAGATCTGGAAGCGATTCCTCGCAAGATCGTCACCGCCCCGCGTATGGCGCGTATCGCGATTATTAGCGGGTTGTTCCTGTTTGGTGGGATCTTGATCTATGTCGCCGCAGAACCGTTTCTGGCCAGCCTATTGGCGCTTTCGGTCGCTGTCGGAATTCCGGCCTTCGTATTTATCCAATGGGTAGCGCCGATTGTCTCCGAATTTCCCGAGATGGCATCGACGTTCTATTGGGCGCGTTCGGTGGATCGTGCGCCGATGGCGTTGATGAACATGGTTTCGAGCAACATCAACCAGTGGACGCTGCTAACGGCCATGCTACCGATCGTGCTCTCGTTTAGCGTCGGCGCCGTGACGCCGATCGTGTTCGACCAGGAACAGCGGGTCGAGCTGCTGCTGACCCTGGGTCAAGCTGTAGTCGGCATGATGTTTCTAATGAACATGCGGCTCACCTGGTATGAAGCTGCCATCATGTTCGTGTTCTTCTGGATTCCATTCATCAATTCCTCCTGGGCGGAGCCGGTGGCCGTGCTATATTTCGCGTGGGCCGCGGTGGAGGTCGGACGCATGATCGCAGGGAGGCGTCAGATGCTCGCGCCGGGGTTATTCGTGGACATCTGGAAAGAACACATCTGGCGCTAACCGTTGCGATCCAGTTTCTGCTCCAGATCCCGCTTCACGCGCGACCATTCAGAATCGAGAATGCTGAAGTAAACAGTATCCCGGAGACGGCCGCTCCAGGTGACGATATGCTGCCGCAGTGTGCCCTCTTCGGTCGCGCCGATCCGGCGGATCGCATTGCGGGAACGTTGATTCAAGGAATCCGTCTTCAGCTCGACGCGAATGCATCCAAGAGTCTCGAAGGCGTGACGGAGCATAAGGTATTTCGCTTCCGTATTGATGGCGGTGCGCCGCCAGGGCGCGGCGATCCAGGTCGCACCGATTTCCAGACGCCGGTTGGCCTCATCGATGTTCATATAGCGAGTGCTTCCGATGACCCGTCCCGTGGCTGCATCGACCGTTGCGAAGGGCAACGCGCTCCCCGCAGCCTGTCCGTTGAGGGCAGTCTGAATGTAGGCGGCCATCTCCTCCGGGCTGGTCACACGATAGGGAATCAACTCCCAAAGATCGGGATCGAGTCCGACGGCGCACAAGGCCGCATGATGCTCCTGGGCCAGCGGCTCTAACCGAACATGACGGCCTTCAAGGGTAACGGGAAGGATCAAACGCGGCCTTCTTAAACCCCGGCTTTCTTAAACCACGCCAGCATCTTCTTCCAGGCATCCTGCGCGGCGTCCTTGTTGTAACTGGGGCGGTAGTCGGCGTTAAATCCGTGTTGCGCGTCCGGATACACGTTGATCTCTGAATCGTCGTCGACCACCTTGAGAGATCCGCGCATGCGCTCGATGGATTCCTGCGAGATGCCGGTGTCCTTGCCGCCGTAGAATCCGATCACCGGCGCTTTCAGCACCGCGGCATAATCTATCGGATTCTTGGGGGTCATGGCGTTCGACTCCCCTTCCAGGCGTCCGTACCAGGCCGCTCCGGCGATCAGTTTGGGATTGTGTGCAGCATATAGCCAGACGATGCGGCCGCCCCAGCAGAAGCCGGCGATCGCCAGGCGGTCGCCGCTCCCGTTGTTCTTGGCGGCCCAGGCGACCGTGGAATCCAGATCGCTCATCACCTGGGTGTCGGGCACCTTGGAAACCACGGTACTGATGATCTCCTGGACATTTTCTATTTTCGATACATCGCCCTGGCGCGCGAACATTTCCGGTGCGACGGCCATGTAGCCGGATTTGGCTAGACGCCGGCACAGGTCCTTGATGTGTTCATGAACCCCGAAGATCTCCTGCACCACGAGTACCGTGGGGAACCGCCCGTTGCCATTCGGGCGCGCGCGATATGCGGGAACGATTTTCCCATCGGCCATGGGGATTTGAACCTCGCCGGCGGTGAGGCCCTTGGTGTCCGTGGTAATTGTCTGCGCGCCGATGGGACGGACCGCGAGGGCAAAGCCGACAGCCAGCTTCCTCAGTAGAAAACTCCGGCGATTCTCCGGCCGACCGTCCGGGAGAAGGCTGTTGAGATCAGATGTTGCCATGGCGTTATTGTACGTTAGCGGGAACGTTGCGGACCCCACGGTATCATACGATTTGAGGGAGTCGCAGTCTCAATCGACCCGTTGGGTCATTCTTGTTCTGATCAACCTGGCATCGCTCGCATGCCTGGTTTGGGCTCTTCGCGACGTTAGCCTCGGTGATTTTAAAGACGATCTGGCTACGCTGAACTACGCCTGGGTCGCGCTGGCCGTCGTGATCGAGTTGAGCGTATACCTTACGCAAGCCGTACGTTGGCGGCTAGTGTTACGTCCCGTGGTGTCGTTGAACTTCTGGCAGGCCGTTCGTGCCATCTTCGTCGGATTGTTCGCTAGTGAAGTTCTGCCGTTCCGCGGAGGTGAAGCAGTCCGTTGCTTCCTGGTGACGCGCTGGACGAAACTGCCTTTTTCAGTTTCCGTAGCGAGCGTACTCATTGAGCGGGTTTTTGACGGGTGGTGGTTGTGGGTTGGGTTGTGGCTGTCATTAAGGTACGTGGAGTTACCCAAGAAGCTGGGATACGTCAATGATGGACTCGGACTGTCCGTGCTCGCGGGCGCCGTAATCTTGGGTCTGGCGCTGTTTCGCCCGCGCCCTCCGCGATCCGCGCTCCGGCGGCGGGGCTGGCGGCACCATCTCGCTGTGCTGATGGACGATCTGGCGCTGATCGGTCATTCCCGCTATCTTTATTTCGCGCTGCTGCAAAGCGTACCTTACCTGTTGCTGCAAGTGATTCCACTATGGGCCGCGTTCGAGGCTTATGGCTTTGACCTCGGCGTCGGTGCGGCCTTCGCTTTGATGTTGATCCTGCGGTTGTCCAGTATCGTTCCGCAAGCCCCAGCCAACCTGGGTCTTTTCCAGATCTTGACCAAGGAGTTCCTGGTACACGCCTACGACGTCGATCCGTCGGACGCCGGCCGCTTCTCATTAATCTTGTGGTGTGTGGTCAAGGTTATGCCGCTGATCGCTGGATTCATCGCGCTGGGAATTACAGGGGCTAAGATCAGCGAATTGAGAAAGGGCGCCGCGGCCGAAGGTCACTCGGGCGGAGCCGTAGAGCCGGTGAGTTCCTTATAGACTTCCCAAGTTTTGGTCAGCGCGGACTCCCAGGAAAATCGTAAAGCCCGCTCACGCCCGCGACGGGCGAGATCATCGCGCAACCCTGGGTCCGAGGCCAGACGCACCAGCGCGTTGGCGATTTCTTCCGGATCGTCCGGATTCACCAGAAGGGCCGCATCCCCTGCTACCTCAGGCAGAGCCGAACGTCGAGACGTGATCACCGGAACGGAGTTCGCCATCGCGTCGAGCACCGGCATCCCAAAGCCCTCGTCCAGCGAAGGGAAGGCAAAGATGCGGGCCCGGCGGTAAAGCGTCTCCAGTTCTACGGCGGTGATGTATCCAAGCACGTCGATATCGGCCTTGCGGGGGCTGCTCTCGACTGCGCGGAGCTCTTCGGCGGCGCCAAAGCCGTCGGCCGCTCCCGCCAGCGCCAGTCGCCACGAGGCGGGCATCCGCTCGAAAGCCCGCACCAGGTTCCGAACGTTCTTACGACGCTGGATGGCCCCCACGAAGAGCACAAGATTCTGCCGGGATGTGTTTTGGCGCTCTATAGAGGGGACGTGAACGCCATGCGGGATGACCCGGATACGGGAGGGTTCCACGCCCAGGAATTCCTCCACCTGGCCGGCGGTGAAGCGCGAGATGGCTATGATCAGATCGCTGCGGCGCGCGGCCAGACGAGCCTGTTCGGTAAAACGTGCGCGAAACTCGGACGTGGAGTACTCGCCGGTGATGACGAAGAGATCGTGAAACGTGCTCACGGTTCGGAGGGCAGGTACATCTACTCGTTGGTTCAGTGCATGAAACAGCCCGGCGTGAGGCGCGCCGCGCAGAAGCCTGCGCGAGGCATTCCTCGGCAGGCGGTCGCGGAAAGAATGCAAGAAGCGGTGAGGCCGATAGCAGAACTCGAACCGGTCCTGGGGATGAGTGCGCGCCAAGCCAAAGAGGATTTCGCGCGAATACACTCCGACGCCAGATAGATTCCGGTCCAGGCTATAGGTAGCGTCGAGGGCGACGTGCACTGTCTGCCCATGATCTCATTGAGCGAGGCGTGCCTCGCCCCTACAAGGCCAGCGTTGTTGCAGGGGCCCGGCATGCGTTAGATAGGTTAACGGTGGCCTGTTCGAGCACGGCGTCTAGCGAGATCAGTTGTTGCGGGTCGAATACGGCGGTCCCAAACGCGAGCGCGCCATCGGTAGCCGCAATACGCAGGCGCGCCTGAATTTCGTCCACCGGCTCGGCCATAGTATCAAGCACTGCCAAACCGAACCGCGAGTGACTCAATCGCGCTAACAGGGCCGCTGGACCTGCCAGGCGGCGAAGATCGTCGGCGACCCCTATCAGAGTCAGATCGCGGCGTTGAACGCCGTCCACTGCCGCAGCCTCGGCCTGCTCGGCCAGCACGACCAACATCTTCCGGTTGAGCCGCTCGGCGAGAAGGCGATCGCGTTCCACCAGCGTTAGGAACGCGGGACGCGTGAGCAGGCCCGTGAGTGGATCCGTCATGGATGTCGCCCGGGCGGCGGCCAGCAGACGATGACGCTCCATGGCTTTGCGGATGGCTCGCGCCAGTGGCTCACAATCGACTTCTCTTTTGAGCAGAAAATCCTGCGCGCCCTCGCGCACCATGTGTTCCGCCAGGGAGATAGCGGAAGGTTCCACTAAGAGGATGACGGGTACCTGCGGAGCAGCCGCCTGTAACCTGCGGAATGTTTCGAAGCCCCGGCTGTCCCCTAGATCGGGGTCGAGCAGCAGGATATCCACTACCTCGGTCGCGAGGATGGCCGCGGTATCGGCCCAGGTCGCCGCGTGCGAGGTTTCCACATGAACCCAGTCGCTCCAGCAGCGGGCGCCGTCCAGCTCGGTCAGGACTTCATTCAGGAATACCGTGTCTTCGGTTTCGGATTCGGCCAGCAGCACGCGCAGCGTCACGCGAAGAGATAGTGCGCCGGGAAGCCCAACCCTCTCACTGCCGGCTCAGGAAGTTTGCAGCTGGTACTCTTTCAGCTTCCTGTAGAGTGTGGTGCGCCCGATGCCGAGCAGATGCGCAGCCACAGATCGGTCCCCCTTGGTATATTCCAGCGCATTCACAATGGCACGACGCTCCAGCTCCAGGAGAGGCACCACGACAGGCGCATTTCGAACGGCCTGGAGATTGATCGGCGACGTGGCCTGAGGAGCATCGGTGCTGTCGGATTTGGCGGGCACGCCGAACTGGGTTCCCGCTGCCGCCATCAGATATTGAGCCTTCTTCTCGGTAAGGTAGTTGCGAAGGTTCGAGGGAAGATCTCCCAGGTGCAGCAGTGGGCCGGAATTGATCGCCGCCATGTGCTGCACGCAGTTTTCGAGCTCGCGGACGTTCCCAGGCCAGTCGTAGGAAAGCAGGACTTCCATGGCTTCGACGGTGATGTTGTGGTTGCCGCCGATGCGGGCCAGAAAATGATTGATCAGTGCGGGGATGTCTTCTTTGCGTTCGCGCAGCGGGGCCAAGCGGATGTTAATTACGTTCAGCCGGAAATACAGGTCGCGGCGGAAGGTGCCCTTTTCCACCTCCTTGGCCAGATCGCGATTGGTTGCCGCGATGATACGGAAATCCGAACGCCGGGTGATCAGCGATCCTACCGGACGGAATTCTTTCTCCTGCAAGACCCGCAGCAGTTTGGCCTGCAGGTCCATGGGCAGCTCGCCGATTTCATCAAAAAACGCCGTGCCGCCGTTGGCCGCCTCGATCAGGCCCACCTTGGCGTTGGCGGCTCCGGTAAAGGCTCCCTTCACGTGTCCGAAGAGTTCGCTTTCCATGAGCGGCCCGACCATGGAGGAGCAGTCGATGGTTACAAACGCCTCCCGGGACGCAGTCATGGCGTGGATGGCGCGGGCCACAACCTCTTTGCCCGTTCCCGTTTCACCGAGAAGCAGTGCGGGCCAGCGGCATTTGCCGAGTTTGTCGATTAGCCGGAGAACCTGGCGTGTTCGTGGCGACTGTCCTACCAGCACGTGGCGGGTTTCGTCCAAATGAGCTTGCATCGTTGCTCCCGATATTGCTCCAGGCAAGTTTTGACCCTTGAGCGGGGGCCGTTCAATATGTAGTGCGCGATCCACAGTTAAACTCTACATTCGAATTGAAACGTTCTCTAGACCCTCATAAAGAGGATTGGGGTAGGTATGAGGGGGGTAAGGTATACCCCCAGTGGGGGTAGTGAGCTGCCGCCTATCCTATTCCTCAGCCTCGTCTCTCACGACGATTGCGGCGCCGGACGCCTTCTCCACCTCGGCCGCCAGAGCCGTAGCTGCCTGAAGGGTCAGCGCACGCCCGATCAAGATTCTCCAAAGAGGTTGGTCTCCCTTGCCCTGGCGCTCAACCACTCTGACATCGGAATAAGGTAGGGTTTCGCGAAAAGCTTCGGCGCGGGTGGGGTCGGAGAATGCGCCAGCCTGAACTGCATACCCAGCGGCGTTAGTTTGACTGGTCGCTAAGGCTTTCACCGGAGGTGCGACGGCTGGAGCTGCAATTACTTTCACACGAACTCGCGCGGTTCCAGTCCTCACCATATCGATCTGGCGGGCGGCGGCCATGGACAGATCGATGATGCGGCCACGCACGTAGGGACCCCGATCGGTGATCCGCACATCCACTTGTTTTCCGTTAGAGAGGTTGGTGATCTCTACCCAAGTCTGGAAAGGCAACGCGCGATGCGCGGCCGTCAGCTTTTCCATATCGTAGATTTCACCGGAAGCGGCCGCGCGGCCGTCATAGGGCACGCCGTACCAACTGGCGATTCCGATTTCGGTGGAACCGATCTTCGCGGGGAGGGGGACGGGCAGCCGCGCATTGCTGCGGCGCGCGCCGCCGGCTGCGAACAACATGAGCGCGAGAGAGCACGCAAAGCAACCGAGCATGATGCGCGCGCGCCCAGTAAAAATGCGCCTTCGAAGCACTAAAACAATTCTACTAGACCTCGTTTTATTGATTTCAGCCCTCTTGAGAGACGCCCGATGTCTCTCCGCGCCTCTGCCGCATGGTTCATTTTTTTCTTGACTTTCCATGGATTCCACCTTATAAAGGGGACACGACCGCGCTCTCTTGGAAGAGTAGCGCTTAATCTGATGTAAAGGGAGAATCACTCGATGAAGAACGCAACTAAGAAGAAAGCGGCTGCGAAGAAAAAGGCTGCACCGAAGAAAAAGAAGTAGCCAACGCTGCTAGCTAGTTTTAGGTTTTAACCAATCGGCCCCGAGAAATCGGGGCCGGTTTTGTTTTTACGGAAGCCAGTCAACCGCGCTCTTCCGCATTTCGTGCTCCTTCACTGAGACGCGCAAATCCACGCCCACTTATAGCTGGAGTGATTTCAGGTACGCGCGGAATGGATCTCCCAGGTCGTGGCGCTTCAGTGCAAACTCCACCGTGGCCTTCAGGAAGCCGAGCTTGTCGCCCGCGTCATAACGAGTACCCTCGAACCGGTACCCGTAGATGGGGCGGCTGCGAAGAGCGTGCTTCAGGCCGTCGGTAAGTTGTAATTCTCCGCCGCTTCCCGGCTCGATGGTCTCGAGAGAATGAAAGACTTCCGGCGTGAGCACATAGCGCCCGATGATGGCCAGATTCGAGGGAGCATCTTGAGGCTTGGGCTTTTCCACCAGGTTGCGAATCCGGTATAGCCGATCGCCACCGCCCGCGTGGCTCATCGGCTCGGCATCCACCACACCGTATGCCGAAATACTATCCTTCGGAACTTCCATGAGTGCGAGCACGGGCGCGCCGTAAAACTCGTACACATCGAGTAGCTGCCGCAAGGCGGGAACTTCGGCGGCGATTACGTCGTCGGAAAGGATGACGGCGAACGGTTCATCGCCCACCAACTCGCGCGCCCGCAAGACCGCGTGCCCGAGACCCAGCGCTTCCTTCTGGCGCACATACGAGACGTTGATCATGTCCGAGACGGCCCGTACGGTAGCCAGCAGATCCTTCTTGCCGCGCGTTTCGAGCAGATGCTCCAGCTCGAAGCTCACATCGAAGTGATCCTCGATTGCGGTCTTGCCGCGGCCCGTGACGATGATGATGTTCTGGACTCCGGAATGTATGGCTTCCTCAACTCCATACTGGATCAGTGGCTTATCCACCAGAGGAAGCATTTCTTTAGGCTGGGCCTTGGTGGCTGGAAGGAAGCGGGTACCGAGCCCCGCCGCGGGGAAGACTGCTTTGCGAACCTTTGCATTCATCAGTTACCTATTCTACCGACTGCGGCCTGTCGATCCCTGATTCTTGGTCTGCTGCGCGATGAAATTCGCTCGTTATCGCGGGAGCGCTCTCGGTCTGGCGCATTTGAGCGAACCTGGTCAAGTTGATGGACGGGCGACTTGGGTGTAGAGCGAGCCGGGATAGCCGGTTTCATTTCGCCGTCGGATTCGGCGCGATTTGCCTTACTTCAATAGGTCTGCAATTTCCAGCAATTCTTTGCGCACGGTTTCGAGAACGGAAGACGGAACATCGAAGAATCCTGTCTGGACAGGTCCCGGCACGGCCTGCTTGGCGGGAGATCGCTTCGACGGGCTCTCGGGAGCCGGCGCGGCGGAGTCGCCATTCTTCGCCCGGCCCTCCAAAAACTTGCGCGCGCCCTCGATGGTGTAGCGCTTTTCGTACAGCAGCTGCTTAATCTCGAACACCAACTGTACGTCCTTACGGCGATAGAGGCGGTGGCCGGTACCGGATTTTTTGGGATCGAGCACATGGAATTCGGTCTCCCAGAAGCGCAGCACATACGGCTTGATGGCCGCCAGGCGCGCTACCTCCCCGATACGAAAATACAATTTGTCCGGAATCTCTTCCGGGGTGACGGTCATTGGCGCGATCTTGGGCTCGCTCATGAGAGTACCCTTATTCTAATGTCCCCGCTGGCAGGAATCCATCCCGTCCGGGAGGCACTACGCGCCGGACTTTCGATTGAACGCGTCATGGTGGCCAAAGGCGCCGCCGGTCCGCGTCTTCAGGAGCTAATCGAGCTGTGCCGCGAGCGCGGAATCCCGGTGCGCTTCGAACCGCGCACGCAATTGGACCGTGCGGCGGGCAGCGCCGCTCATCAGGGAGTAGTGGCGTTCCGCTCAGCCGAAGCTTATGCGTCGCTCGAGCAAACCACAGCCGGGCGCGGACTGCACGTCGTGCTGGACGGCGTCGAAGATCCGCACAACCTGGGCGCGATCGTGCGTACGGCGCACGCGGCCGGGGCCGCCGCTGTCGTGATCCCCGAACGGCGAGCAGCCGGGCTGACGGAAACCGTAGCGCGCACCTCCGCGGGGGCCGTGGCCTATCTTCCGGTGGTGCGCGTTACCAACATTAATCGCGCGCTCGAAGAACTGAAAGAGCGCGACTACTGGATCTACGGTCTCGACGAGCGCGGCGACCAAGCCTACGATCGCATCGAATTCAATGCGCCCACGGCGATTGTCCTGGGAGGCGAAGGGCGCGGTCTGCATCAGACGGTGGCGCGGCATTGCGACGCGTTGGTTTCGATCCCCATGACCGCGAGTTCTGCCGGCGGCGTTGCGTCCTTGAACGTGAGCGTGGCCGCCGGAGTGGTGTTGTTTGAATGGCGCCGGCGTCAGTCCGCTCCTGAGTAGCGAGAGCATCTTCCTATCCGGCTGTTATATACTCGTCGCAGCTACCATGGATGCGCGTTTGGGTGACGTTATTGATGATTTTTGTATCAAGTGCCGGCGCCTGACTAATCATTCCGTCGTATCGCTTATGAACGGCGCCGCCGCGAAGGTGCGCTGCCGCACCTGTTACAGCGATCACGATTATCGCAACGAACAAGCTCCGCCTTCCAAGAAGGATCTTAAGAAAGCCGAACTGTTCAATGCCGTGTTGTCGGGGGTTGCTCCGCCCCCAGCGGCTCCGGATGAAGCCGCCGGTGATGCTGGATCAAAGAAGACCGCCAAGAAGCCCGGCAAGCGTGCCGGGGCTTAGGCGGAAAGTCCGGACTAATTTTTCCGCAGCTCTTTTTCCAGATCCCCCAGGACCTTGGCGCGATCTTCTCCGCACAGGTCGTGCTGCAGACGGCGCAGCGCCACCCCAATCACGTCGCGGTGGTGCAACTTCGCTCCGATGTGATCGGAGGCGCTCAGTTCGAGCCACAAGTCGTGCAGCCGGTCCAGATCCTCCGGCCAGAGCCGCGGCGGATGCGGGCCGAGATTGACGAAGGCCGACTCCCTGTCCGGGCTGATCACTTCGAGCGAAAACGGATGACGCGGAGGCGGAAGCTTTTCCCAGGCACGGCCCATGCTATGGGCGAGTTCTTCGGAGCTCATGCGGGCGCTGACGCCGGTTACCAGGCGCGAAGCCTGCAGGCTGCTGGCGGCTTGAACCAGCGCCTCGAAGGGGTCCACTGCCGGAACCACTAGCAGTTCCACGTGTTTGCCTTCCTTCTCGGCCAGCTCTACGACATGGCTGAATAATTCCTTCTCGTAATCGCTGAAAATCTGGCTCTCCGTGAGTTCGTATTCGCCCGCGCCCGTTGAAAGTGTTCGAACACTCATCACCACGATGTCGTGCCGCCGCAAATTGGTTTTTTGCAAGACCTGGCGCAGATGTTCCATGCGCCGGTAATCGCGAACGGCAACCACCACGCAGCCAGGCCGCGCTTCCAGATGCGAGGACTGGACCTCTTGCTGATGATCCAGATTGAACTGTTCGAGGCCCTTCTTTTCCTGCTTCGAACGGCGATGGTTGATCTTTTCAGAGATCGTAAAGGTCACGAACAGGCTCAGGGTAAACGCAATGCCGTACTTAGTCGCCATCTGCTTGGTAAACAGATTAGCGACCGCTACCGCTCCCAGGATCCCGGTCGTAATGATTAAACCGATGGGGATCTCCCAACCTGCCACTCTCAGGTTCAGGGGCGTCTTGTATTCCTGATCGTGGCGCTGGAAGCGCAATACTGTCACGCCCAGAGCCTTGAAGAAGAAACTCCACACCACGCCGAACGCGTAGGCTTCCGCCAGAATCGTCATGTTGCCGCGGCTGTAGAAGATGGTGGCCAGCTGGAGAATCGTAATCAGGTTGATGATGTTATGGGTGGTACCGTATTTACGTTGCGGATGACGGAACCAGGGCACCAGGACGCCGTCCTCGGCCACGCGGTTGAGCACCCCATTGGCTCCGATGATGGACGTGTTAATCGCTCCCGAAAGGATCAACCCACCTACGAACACCACGAAGATATGGAAGGCCAGCCGCATCGGATATGGACCGCTCAAATTCATCGCCAAGCCGCCGATCAGGTTGGCGAAATATTTCGGCCGGTCTCCATCCGGAATAATCATGGCGGCGAAGAGCGTAACGATACCGGTACCTATCAGCGCGTAAACACAGACGATATTGGCGGCGATCTTGAGATTCTTCAGCTTGGGTGATGCGATTTCACGGTAGACCTGGGCCAGAGTTTCGAACCCGCTCATGGAGAGTAGCGAGTGCCCAAACGCGATAATGATCATCACCACCGGTATTTGCAGCCAGAAGGTCCCTTTGAGCCACCCCTGGGCATCCTCGGAGAAGTTTATGTTGGATGGAATCGGGGCGGGCGGAAGTTTCCACTTGTTCTGAAGGACCATGCTGATGGGACACCAGATCAGCAGGATCGCCACCATCACGGTAGTGATTTGCATGATCCGTAACGCCTTGCCGCTGGATTCATGCACGCCCTTAATGTTCATCCACCAGAAGTAGACTGTCGCCGCCACGGCGACTCCAGCCGCGAACAGATCGACGTTGACGTGATAGGTAGTCAGCTCGTTGATCAGAGCGCCCAGATATTGACCCGCGCTGACGCCGCTGATGGGGCCGGTAAGGATGTAATCGAATACCAGCGCGGATACCGACAGCTTGGCCATCACCGGACCCATGCTCTCGCGCACCACTACATACACGCCGCCCCGCACATACATGCTGCAGCTCTCGAGGTAGACGCTACGTACCGCGAAGCTGAACAGCATCACGCCCAGGACGAACCATGGGGCAGCCTTGCCGATGGCCTGCTCAGCTGCGCCGCCGGCATAAAATGCGGACGACGCCAAATCGCTGAGGACAATAGAAGCTCCGCGCCAAAAGCTGATGAAAGAGAGCGCTACCGTCGTGGCGACCACTACCTTCGACGACGTCGCCGTAGGCAGCTTACCGTTCGTAGGGGACATCCATTGTCTATTCTACTTCCGCTCTATTCTAACCAAAGCCGGTCACGAGCTATATCGAAATTTTGAATCGACACGATTTCCCATTGCGCGTCAAAGCCTTACAGCTAAGTGGGCAGCGAAATCTGACGGCGAGACCGGCCGATCGCGGCGGGTGCACACACGCGTTGTTCTCCCGCCTAAACCCCCTCGAACAATCGCATCGCCAGCGACTCCGGTAGTCCCGCCTGCAGGATTTTGGACGCCGCCTTGCCGATGTCGTAGGGCACGCGTCCGTATTCAACAATGCGTTCTTCCCGTGAATAGAGCGCGTAAGCCGCACGCGGATCCCCGTCGCGCGGCTGGCCGACCGATCCCGGATTAATCAGGTAGTAATAGTCGGGTTCCAGTTGCACCATCCGATCCGGTACGATGCCCCTTATGCCGTGAGGAGCCACCAGAAATCCGCCCTGCAAGTGCGTATGGCCGAAGAATGTAAGTTTGGTTTCTAGGTAATTGCTGAGGAACTGAACATCTTCAACGCCGACCAGATATTCGTCCTCATCCAGAGGCGAACCATGCACCAGATCAAAATCACCATCCATGATGCGCAGCGGACCCCGCGCTAGATGCTCCAGGTAGCTCAAGTTGGCGGGCGTCAGCACGCCGCGGGTCCACAGTGCCGAGGCTCGCGCGGAGGGATTGAAGTATTCGAGCGAATCGGTTCCAGTGCAGGCGCGGTCATGGTTTCCGCGAACCACGGACGCAACATTCAGCTTGGCCCATTCGGCCACTGGGTTCGGATCGGCGCCGTAGCCCACTAGATCGCCCAGGCACAGAATCTTGTCGTAGCGGCCGCGAGCATGCTCGAGTACAGCTTCGAGAGCCTCGTAATTGCCGTGGATGTCGCTGACGATCAGGTACGGCACAGGCGTAGTAGATTCACTTCCGGAGGGGCGCCCAGTCGCGCGGGAAGCGCGATGGTTCCAATCCCTCGCGAGACAAAGATCGCGGATTCGTTCCGGCGGTAAAGCCCATCCACATACGGGGTGAAAAACCGCGCGAAATTCAAATCACGATGCAGAATCTCCACCCGCACCTGCCCGCCGTGAGTGTGACCCGCGATGGTTAACCGATACCCCTGCCGCGCGGCCACCGGAAACACATCGGGGTTATGAGATAGCAGGATATTGAATGCATCGGAGGCGACCATCCGCTCCGCGCCCACCAGGTACGGCTTGCGGCTGACTTGATAATCGACGCCCGCCAAGTTCAAGGTTGCCTGGCCGAACTTCAAAACCTGGGCGCGCTGCCGCAGGTACCGATGGCCCATACGAGCGCCCTGCTGTTCGACATAATCTTCGGCATTGGCGTACATTTCGTGATTGCCCAGGCAACCGAAGATTCCGGCATCGGCTCGCAGACGCGATAGCTGACGCAAACATATATCTAGGGGATCGCGCTCGGTGGTGATGAGATCGCCGGTCACCAGCGCCAGATGCGCCTGCGTCTCGTTGGCCATGTCGACGGCTCGGGCCAGGATCCGTTCCGGCAGAAAAGAGCTCAGGTGGATGTCGGTCAATTGAACGATACGCAGGCCGTCGAGATCCTTGGGCAAATCGGGGAACATCAGATCCTGCTCCCGTAGCGAAAGACTAAGGCGCTGGATGAAAACGGCATAGCCCGTGACGATCGCTGGGGTACAAAGCAGCGCAGCCTGAGTGGTGTGCAGAAACGCCCTGCGAGCCGGACTATGTCCGGATTGCGCTCGCAGCCACTTTCGCGAGATAAGGATCGCGGCCATCAGGAATACAGAGAGGAACGCCCAGGCGAAGATCAGTCCGCGCCCCCAGCCAGACCACCAGGGATGGAAAAGACGGTTCACGCGGGCAAACCGGAGCAGAAATCCCAGCATCAGCAGACTGGTGGACACTAGTGTCCCCGCGACTAGCGCCCAGCGCAGACGCAACAAACGCACTCCCGCGGGTCCCCAGAGCAAGAATGCGGCGCCAGCGGCTTGCACTAGGATTACCGCGGAGAGCAGGATCAGATCCGGCAGGTTCCGGACGTCCAGGAGACGGAGAAGCACTTGTCTCCATCTTATCGGCAGGTCCAACCCTTCGCTATAAAGAAGTCATCCGCTACAATCAGAAAATGTCTCTGATCGTTGTTGGTTCCGTTGCCTATGACGGCGTCGAAACACCGCATGGCAAAGTGGACCGCATGTTAGGCGGGGCGGCCACCTACATTTCTCTGGCCGCGAGCTATTTCACCAAAGTCGGACTGGTCGCCATCGTTGGCGACGATTTTGCGAGGGAGGACACGGATCTTCTGGCCGGTCATGGCGTGGATCTGGAAGGGCTAGAGCGCGTCCCCGGGAAAACATTTTTCTGGGCCGGTAAATACACGCCGGATATGAATGATCGCGAGACGTTGACCACCGACCTCAACGTATTCGCAGACTTCGACCCCAAACTCCCCGCGAACTATCTGGATGCGCCCTATTTGCTGATGGGCAATATTCAGCCCCGCTTGCAGGCCGGAGTCCGCTCCCAGATGAAGAAGGTGCGCCTGGCCGGCGGCGACACCATGAACTTCTGGATCGCGGATTTCAGAGATGAGCTGCTGAAGACGATCAAGAACTGGGACTTTCTGTTGATCAACGATGGCGAAGCCCGCATGCTCTCGGGCGAGAGTAATCTGAAAAAAGCTGCCAGCAAGATTCTCGCGATGGGCCCCCACACGCTGGTCATCAAGCGCGGCGAGTATGGCGCGATGCTATTTCGCAACGACACCTATTTCATCGTGCCCGGATATCTCTTGGAGACTGTTTTCGATCCGACAGGTGCGGGCGATTGTTTCGCGGGCGGCTTCATCGGCTATCTCGCACAGCAAGGCTTCGATCTGAAAGGCGACCACATCAGCCGTGGCGATCTAAGCCGCGCCGTGATCTACGGTTCTGTTATGGGAAGCTTCTGCTGTGAGCAATTCGGAGTGGAGCGTTTCCGCACGCTCAAGCGGGCGGAGATCGATGCGCGCTTCGAAGAGTTCCGCACCTTCACGTCGTTCTAGCCTCGCCGGCGTAGCCCTAATACTGGCCGCACTGCTAAGTGTGATCGGCATCGGCGCGGCGTGGTGGTGCTTCACGCACGGCTACTCCCTGTATTATGGCGATGCCGAGGCGCACTTGAATATCGCGCGCCGGATTCTCGATTCACGCACGCCGGGGCCCGAGCAGATCGGCACAGTTTGGCTTCCGCTTCCGCATCTTCTTCTGGTCCCCTTTGTAATGCACGACGGCTGGTGGCATAACGGGCTGGCGGGGGTGCTCCCGTCGGTGGCGTGCTTTGTGATCGCGGGGATGTTTCTTTTCAGCGCCGCGCGTCGGCTGTACGGCAGCATGGGGGCCGGGCTCGCAGTCGCTCTCTTGTTCGCCTTCAATCCGAACATTCTGTATCTGCAAGCCACGCCCATGACGGAACTGCCGTTCCTGGCGTCGCTCGCGGCGTTGTTGTGGGCGACGCTCTGGTTCCGCGATACACAATCGCTGTGGGCGGTGCTGGCCGCCGCGGCTGCATCGAACGCGGCTTCGCTCACGCGCTACGAAGGCTGGTTCCTGATCCCATTCGTGTGCCTGTACCTGTTGGTCACCACGAAACAGAAGCATCACGTGATCCTATTCGCCGTCCTGGCGGCCTTGGGACCCTTGGCATGGCTCGCACACAATCAGTATTACTACAGCAATGCGCTCGAGTTTTACAACGGACCATATTCCGCCGCCGCGATTTATAAGCGCCAGCTCGCGCAAGGCGGATTTCCCTATCCCGGCGATCACGATTGGATCATGGCGGCCCGTTATTACTTGGCCGCCTCACGCTGGATCGCTGGATGGCCCTTGCTGATTTTAGGTGCCGCGGGAACGGTCGTAGCACTTGCCAGAAAAATCCGGTGGGGGCTGTTTCTGCTATTTCTTCCGCCCTTGTTCTATGTCTGGAGCATGCACTCCTCGGGCACGCCGATTTTTCTTCCGGACTTGCCTCCATACGCTTGGTACAACACGCGTTATGCGATCGCGGTGGTCCCGTTCGCGGCCTTGGCCGGGGGAGCGCTCGTGACTTTGGTACCGGGCCGCTTCCACGTGACCGCTAGTATCATTCTTGCGCTTGCAACCGCGGGATTTTGGAGTTTCCATGGATCATCTTCGATATCATGGAGAGAGTCGGAGATCAATTCCAAAGCCCGGCGAGCTTGGACGGCTGAGGGCGCTAGATTCCTGGCGCATGAGTATCGACCGGGTTCGGGCATCATTTTCCCGTTCGGCGATTTGACCGGAGTTTTGCGCGAGGCCGGCATCCCTTTGTGCGAGGGATTGCATGAGGGCAACGGCGTAGCGTTCGATTCTGCAATGGCTCGTCCGGATCTCCTGCTCCGCGAGGGTGGATTGGTGGAGTGGGGGTTGGCTTTTTCGGGCGACGCAGTAGATGCCGCACTGCAGAGAGCGGGTTTTACGTTGCGGCGGCATATTGTGGTGAAAGGAGCGCCGGTGGTGGAAGTTTACCATCGCGATTAGGTGCAAATCCCGTTTACAAAAGCGCACGGAGCGCGCAACGATTTCCTGCTTACCTGGCGCGAACACCTCCCCATGCAAGCTGGCGATCCCGCCAATATCGCGCGTGCGATCTGCGACCGTCACTCCGGCCCGGGCGCCGATGGCTGGATTCTGATCGACGATTCCAACAACGGCGGCCCTGCATCCATCGAGCTTTGGAATTCGGACGGCAGCCGGAGTGAGATTTCCGGAAATGGAACCCGGTGTGCCGCCGCCCTGCTGGTTCGATCTGGAAAATCCGCCGACGACGTTCGTATCGCGACCGGCGCCGGGGTCAAGAGCCTCCGCCTTCTCCATCGTCACGGCTTGTGCTACTCATTCGAAATGAACATGGGGCCGGCCGTTATCGAGGACTTACACGCCACTCTGATCCCTGGCCATGAATGCGTGATCCTGAACGTCGGAAATCCGCAATGTGCCGTATTTACCGATGGTTTCGAGTTCGAATGGCGAACCCTGGGAGCCGAGTTGGAACGGCACCCGCTCTTCCCGCATCGCACGAACGTATCCTTCATCCGCGTGGTGGACGATCACACGCTGGATGTCCGCTTTTTCGAGCGCGGAGCCGGCGAGACGATGAGTTCCGGAACGGGATCGACTGGCGCGGCCGCCGCCGCCCTGGCACGAGGGCTGGTCCACAGCCCGGTCTGCGTACTGACGCCTGCCGGCCCTCTGGAGTTGCGGGTGGAAAATGACGATATACACTTGGTAGGGCCTGCCGAAATCGTCGCAGAAGGCCAGTTTTATTACGAGAGAGGACTAGATTAATTTTAAGATGACGAATCATTTTGAAGAACTGCGGCGCAAGATCGAAACCCACAAAGCGCACGTCGGTGTGGTCGGATTGGGCTACGTCGGTCTCCCTCTGGTGGTGGAATTCGCGCACGCCGGGTTCTGTGTTACCGGAATCGACGTGCAGCAATCCAAAGTGGACGCCATCAACCGCGGCGAGTCTTACATTCAGGATATTCCCACCTCTGCGCTCGAGCCATACGTGAAGGCCGGCAAGGTACGCGCGACCAGCGATTTCAGCGTGGTCAAGGATCTGGACACCATCAACATCTGCGTACCCACGCCTTTGCGCAAGACCAAAGACCCGGACATGAGTTTCATCGTCAACGCCTGCCAGGAGATCGCCAAACACTTTCATCCGGGCACGCTGGTTATCCTGGAATCGACTACTTATCCCGGCACGACGGACGAGCTGATGCTGCCAATGTTCGAAGAAGCCGGGCTCAAGGTGGGCAAGGATTTCTTCATGTGTTTTTCGCCCGAGCGCGTGGACCCGGGCAATGTTAAATATCAGACCAAGAACATCCCCAAAGTGGTGGGCGGCATCACGCCGGCCTGCACCGAAATCGGTGCACTGTTCTATAAGCAGGCGCTCGATACGGTGGTTCCTGTGGGATCCACCAGCGTCGCGGAAATGGTGAAGCTGCTCGAAAACACCTTCCGCATGATCAACATCGGCCTGGTGAACGAAATCGCATTGATGTGTGACCGCATGGGGATCAACGTATGGGAAGTGATCGACGCCGCGGCCACCAAGCCGTTTGGCTATATGCCGTTTTATCCTGGCCCTGGGCTCGGCGGCCATTGCATCCCGATCGATCCCTTCTATCTTTCATGGAAGAGCAAGCAGGCGGGTATCGAGGCGCGATTTATCGAACTGGCGGGTTATATCAATGGTCAGATGCCGCACTTTGTCGTCGATAAAATCCAGAATGCCCTCAACGATCACACCAAGCCGCTGAAGGGCTCGCGGGTGCACGTGTTGGGCGTGGCTTACAAGCGTGACATTGATGATGTGCGCGAATCTCCCGCCCTCGATATCATCCATCTGCTGGGCAAGCGGGGCGCCAAGGTCAGCTATAGCGATCCGTTCGTGCCTCATATCAATGCCGATGGGGTCGAACTGAAGGCGACCGACCTGGACGCCGCCGCCAGCCAGGCGGACTGCGTAGTCATCGTGACCGATCACAAGAAGTTCGATTACCCCGCGCTGGTAAAGAACGCCCGGCTCATTGTGGATACGCGCAATGCGCTGAAGGGCATTGCCTCGGAAAAAATCGTCCGTCTGTAAGCGATACTGGGCCTATGCCCGGGCTTGTGCGAGCGTCGCCGACGCAGGCCGCACTGCGCGTCCGCAACCTTCGGAAGACCTATAATGACGTGGTCGCCGTGGATGGCCTCGACCTCGAAATCTGTTCCGGCGAATGCTTCGGGCTGCTCGGCCCCAACGGCGCTGGCAAAACGACCACCATCGAAATCTGCGAAGGATTGACGGAGGCCGACTCAGGCGAGGTCGACGTACTGGGCTTGCGATGGAGCTCGGACGCCCCGGCATTGCGGCAAAGACTCGGCATCCAGCTTCAGGAGACGCAACTGGCCGAAAAACTTACCGTCTCTGAGACGCTACGTTTGTTTCGCAGCTTTTTCCACCAGGGACCGGGCGCGGAGGAAGCGATCCGCGTCGTCCAGCTTGAAGAAAAGCGCGATGCCCGCGTGGGGGCGCTGTCAGGTGGGCAAAAGCAGCGGCTGGCGCTGGCCTGCGCGCTGGTCGGCGATCCGGATCTGTTATTTCTAGACGAACCGACCACGGGTCTCGACCCGCAGGCTCGCCGTCAACTGTGGGACTTAATCGAGGAGTTTAAGGCGGCTGGCCGCACCATCCTCCTGACCACGCATTATATGGACGAGGCCGAAAAGCTCTGCGACCGCGTAGCCATTATGGACCACGGCAAGACCATCGCCCAGGGGACGCCGCGCGAACTGATCGCATCCATCGGCGTCGAGCATGTGGTCGAATTTTCGGCCGGCAACGCTGCCGTCGATCTGTCAGGTATCCGTGCAATGGCCGGCATTCGCGACGTCCGCACCGAAAACGGCAATGTCCTGCTTCAGGTGACAGAACTGCACAAGGCCGTGCCCGCACTCCTAGACGAGCTTACGCGGCAGGGCGTCCCGCTCACCGAGCTTCGCACGCATTCCGCGACGCTGGAAGATGTGTTCGTTCATCTGACCGGCCGGCATTTACGCGATGAGTAAACGGAACTTCACGGATCACGCATTGGTCCAGTTGACGTTGATGCGGATGCGCGAGTTTATCCGCGAACCGGAAGCATTGTTCTGGTCGATGATCTTTCCCATCGCATTAGCCGCGGGCCTGGGGATCGCGTTTCGCAATCGGCCGCCAGAGGTTCTCAAAATCGCAGCCGTGACTCCGCACCTGGCGGAAGCTCTCCGTCGGGAAAAATTGTTGGACGTAATGCAACTGCCGTCCGAGTTGGCCGAACAGTTCATTCGAACCGGCAAAGTCGCATTAGTGGCCGAGCCGGGAGCCGATGGCAGTGTGATCTATCGCTATGACGATACTAATCCTGAAGGTCGCCAGGCGCGGATGCTCGCCGATCAGGCGATCCAACGTGCTTCCGGCCGTCAAGACCCGATTACCGGGAACGATCAGATCATGCGCGAACCAGGATCGCGCTATATCGACTTTCTGATTCCCGGCCTGATCGGCATGGGGATTATGGGCAACTCGATCTGGGGACCCGGATTTTCCATTGTGGACGCGCGGCGCAAGAAGCTGTTGAAGCGTATTGTGGCGACTCCCATGCCCAAGCATTACTATTTGCTGTCGTTCCTGGTTTGGCGTATGATCCTGCTACCCGTCGACGTGGGAGTGCCGTTGGGGTTTGGAATTTTGGTGTTCGGAATTCCTCTACGGGGGCCGATTGTTGCACTCGTGGGGACGTGCGTGCTGGCTACGCTCGCCTTCAGCGCGGGAGGCCTATTGATCGCGTCGCGTGTTCGGACCATCGAAGCGGCATCCGGCTTGATGAACCTGTCGATGGTGCCCATGTGGATACTCTCAGGAGTGTTCTTCTCTTCGCAGCGATTTCCGGATCTGGTGCAGCCTGCGATCAAGGCGCTGCCGTTGACTGCAGTGATCGATGCTTTGCGGGCGAATATGCTGCAAGGATCAGGATTCGCCCAGATAGCCCCGCAGGCTGCCGTGCTGGGGGCGTGGCTGGTGGTCTGCTTCGGTCTCTCGCTGCGCCTATTTCGCTGGCGGTAAATCGCCCGGCTTGCCGAAATATTTGTCGTCGTAGACGATTGGGGTCTTGGCCTTCAGACCGTCGATGGCCTTCTGGCCCATTTCCGGCCGGATCTTCTGTTCGATGTCGGCGCGCGCCTCTTCGAAAGGCTTCGATTTGCGCTCTTCGACCAGGATGAGGTGATAGCCGTAAGCCGTCTTGATTGGCTCGGTGACCTGCCCAATGGGCGCTTTGAACACCACTTCATCGAATTCTGGCACCATTTGTCCCGCACCGAACGTGCCCAGATCACCGCCATTGTCGCCCGAGCCGGTGTCATCGGATTCGATCTTCGCCTGATCCTCGAATTTCGCTCCGGCGACGATCTTGGCGCGTACTTCCTTGGCCTTGGCGAGAGCTTGTTCGTCCGTCAGCTCTTTGTGCCCCTCACGGACCGGCACGCGCGATCCCTGCATCCGGATCAGGATGTGGCGGGCCTTGACCTCGTCCCAGTCCTGCTTGTGTGCGGCATAGTAAGCCCGTAGCGCTGCATCGTCCGGATCGCCGGCCGTCAGCTGCTGATACACCGCATTCGCAAGAATCTGGTCCATTTGCAGCTCCGCTTTCGCCTTCACCGCAGGCGATTGGTCGAGCTTGCGCGCCCGGGCTTCCTGCGCCATCACTTTGAGTTCGGCTACCTGTTCCGCCAAGCTGCGGCGAGCCTCGGGTGACGTGAGCTGGGCCTGCTGCTGGGCCGGCAAGCTGGAGATAATCTCCTGGAACATCGACTGAGTGATCTTCTCCGAACCGACGGTCAGCACCACCGGGTCGGCGGGCGCCGCCTGTTGTCCCCACGACGACCCCACGCTTAAAACAAGGCTGCCGAGCAGAAAGGGAAGGGATTTCATAAACTCAAGCATAGCAGCCCGATTTGAAGGGCTTCGGTCACGTTCTCATCCTCATGTCCACCTCCTTTGGCGGCTCTTTCTTATTAAACCCGCCGCCAGACATATTCACGCCTGAGGATTTCACGGCCGAGCATCGCGCCATTGCCAAGGCCACCGAAGATTTCTGGACCCGCGAAGTCGAACCTAACCTCGAAGCCATCCAACGCCAGGATTTCGATGTTCTAAAGCGTACCTTGCGCAAAGCGGCAGACTTGGGACTCGTCGGTGTGTTATTGCCCGAGCGTTACGGCGGAATGGAGCTGGATCTGGTTTCGTCGATGATCGTGGCTGAGGGGATTGGCCGCGACGGTTCGTACGCCGTTTGCCATGGTGCTCAGTCTGGTATCGGCGTATTGCCGATATCGATGTTCGGCACGGATGAACAGAAGCAGAAGTATCTTCCCCGGCTCGCGTCGGCCGAATTTATCGCCGCGTATTGTCTCACCGAGGCGCAAGCTGGATCCGATGCCTTGGCGGCACGTACGCGCGCGGATCTTTCGGCCGACGGAACGCACTATGTTCTTAGCGGGCAGAAGATGTGGATCACCAACGGCGGTATCGCGGACCTGTATACGGTGTTCGCCAAGGTCGGTGGCGAGAAGTTCACGGCGTTTTTGGTGGAACGCGCCTGGCGTGGGGTTTCGCCGGGCGCCGAAGAAAAGAAGATGGGGTTGAAGGGCAGCTCCACGACCGCTGTGTATTTCGATAACGTCAAGGTCCCGGTGGAAAACGTGCTGGGCGAGATCGGGCGCGGTCATATTATCGCCTTCAATATCCTGAATATTGGACGGCTGACCCTGGCTGTCGCCGCGCACGGCAAGTGCCGGCAAACGCTGGGCGCTGCCATCCGCTATGCCCGGGAACGTCGCGCCTTCGGAAAATCTATCTCCGAGTTCGGACTGATCCAGCATAAGCTGGCCGAAATGGCGGTGCGCATGTACGCGAATGAGAGCATGGCGTTTCGCCTGATCGGAGACATCCAGGATTCAGGGCAACCCCTCATGCAGGCCGGCGAAGAGTTTGCCGCCGAATGTTCCTTCCTCAAGATCTTCGGTTCCGAAACGCTGGATTACGTGGTGGACGAAGCCGTGCAGATCCATGGCGGCTACGGCTACCATCAAGACTATCCCGTGGAACGCGCATATCGCGATGCCCGTATCAATCGCATTTTCGAAGGTACGAATGAGATCAATCGTCTGCTCGCCACCGGAATGCTACTGCGTCGTATCAAGAAGGGAACCTTGAAGTTAGACGCCTGTTCCACCCCGGTGACGAGCAATGTAGTGTCGAATGCGAAGAAAATCGGGCTGTTCCTTCTGAACGTCGCTACTAAGAAATATGGCGACAATATGGAACAGCAACAGGAAGTGGTGGCTGCTATCACCGATGTCTTGATGAACGCCTTCGCGCTGGAATCCGCCACGTTACGCGCGAAAAAAACCGGGAAAGAAAGCGCTGCCGACATGACCGCCGTATTCGCCGATGAGGCTATGGAAAATATCAAGGCTTCCTCGAAAGCCGTGCTGGCCGCGTGTTCCGAAGGAGATGCGTTGCGAGCCAATCTTGCACTGCTCCATGGCATGACGGCGTTTGAACTGGTGAACTCGATCGTCCTGCGCCGCAAGATCGCGGGACGCCTGCTGCAAGCCGGAAAGTACGTCGTATGATCAGGATCGCCAACGGCCAAGGATTTTGGGGCGATTCTCTCGAAGCCCCCGTCGACCAAATCCGCCGCGGACCCATCGACTACCTCACCCTCGACTATCTGGCCGAAGTCACCATGTCCATCCTGCAAAAGCAGCGGGCCCGCGATCCTCAGGCCGGCTATGCGCGCGATTTCGTGGACCTGATCGCTCGCGTGCTTCCCGACCTCAAGGATCGGCGCATCCGCGTGATCGCCAACGCAGGTGGCATCCATCCCATGGGCTGCCGCGATGCCGTACTCGAGCGCGCCGCGCGCCAGGACCTTCCGTTAAAAGTCGCCACAGTCACCGGCGACGACATCACGGATCGTCTCGATCAGTTCCTGAAGCGCGGTATCGAGCTCAAGAACATGGACACCGGCGAGCCTCTATCCGCCATCCGCGCCCAAGTGGAACGGGCCAACGTCTATTTTGGCGCGTTTCCAGTGGCCGAGGCCCTGGGCCTCGGGGCGGAAATCGTGATCACCGGACGCGTCGCCGATGCGGCCCTCACGCTCGCTCCCATGATCCACGAGTTCGGCTGGAAGGAAACCGATTGGGACAAGCTTTCGGCTGGCATCGTCGCGGGGCATGCCATCGAATGCGGCGCGCAAGTCACCGGAGGCAACTGCCAGCTGGATTGGGAAACGATTCCCGATCTGGCCGATATCGGCTATCCAATCGTCGAAGCGGAACCGGATGGAACGTTTTCCGTCACCAAGCACGCGGGTACTGGTGGGCGCGTCACTGTCGCCTCGGTCAAAGAGCAGTTGCTCTACGAAATCGGCGACCCTACCCAATACATCACTCCCGACTGCGTGGCCGATTTCACCACTGTTCATCTGGATCAGGCCGGGGAGAATCGAGTGCGCTTCAGTGGTATAGCGGGCCGTCCAGCCACCAATTACTACAAGGTTTCGATCAGCTACACGGCCGGTTACAAGGCCATGGGATCGCTGGTCTACACTTGGCCCGATGCATACAAGAAGGCCCGTGCCGCGGATCAAATCCTGCGCCAAAGACTGACCCGTCTCGGTCTGCGATTTGACGAAATACGCACCGCATTTCTAGGCGCAAACGGTTGTCACGAAATTCCCGCCGCCGAACCGACGCCCGAAATCGAGCCGCACTTGCCCGAGGTGGTCCTGCGAGTCGGCGTGCGATCCGAGAATCGCGCCGCTGTGGATCGATTCACGCGTGAGATCGCGCCGCTGGTGTTAAACGGGCCCCCGGGAGTATCGGGCCTCGGCCTGGGCCGCCCGCGCGTCGAAGAAATCGTAGCGTTTTGGCCCGCGCTGATCCCGAAATCCGAAGTCCGGCCGGAGGTGGCGATATGGCCAAGCGCGAGTTGATAAAGCGAAGGTTGATCGAGATCGCGCATGCACGTTCCGGTGATAAGGGCGACCTGGTCAACATCGGCCTGATCGCCAAGAGGCCCGAGGATTATCCGATTCTGGTGCGCGAAGTCACCGCCGATCGCGTGAAACAGCATTTCGCCGGCGTGTGCCAGGGGAAAGTGGAGCGTTTCGAGCTGCCCAATTTAGGCGCGCTGAATTTCCTGCTGCACGAAGCGCTGGATGGCGGAGGAACGATGGCGCTCAAAGCCGATCCACAGGGCAAGACTTACAGCACCGCACTGCTGCGCATGGAGATAGTTGTTGACGGAGATGCCGCGTGATTGAGTATGCCGCAGCGAACGGCGTGGCGCGCATCACGCTAAACCGGCCCGACAAGCGCAACGCGATCACCATTGAAATGATGTCCGCGCTGAGCGAAGCTTTGCAGCGCGCAGACGATGACGGGACGGTTCGCGTCATGCTGATCCGCGGCGCGGGCAAAGACTTTTGCGCGGGCCTCGATTTGAGCGAGGTGCTGCAGAGCGCGGAAGACGCGCCGTCATCGCTCACTTCCGCGAGGCGGCTGGGCCATCTTTACACCGCCATGCGGCGTCATCCCAAGCCGATCGTCGCCGCCGTGCAAGGGCGCGCACTGGGGGGAGGCGCCGGCATCGCGACTGCGTCCGATCTGATTATCGCCACCGAATCCGCGCAATTCGGTTATCCGGAAGTGAAGCTGGGGTTCATCCCAGCGATCGTTGCCACCATGCTGCGGCGAGCCGTCAATGAGCGCCAGGCGATGGAGCTCGCACTCACCGGTGAACCCTTGAGTGCGCCCCGCGCCCTCGCCATCGGCTTGATCAACCGGGTCTATCCCGATACGGAATTCGACGTGAGTGTTGAGCGCTATGTTGCGGCGCTGGCCGAGCAACCAGCCACGGCCATGAGTATGAGCAAGGCTTTGCTCTATCAGACCGACGGAATGAGCTTCGAGGCGTCCATTGAGGCCGGTGTCCAAGCCAACGTTCAGGCGCGCAAAACCGACGACTTCAAGCGCGGCGTCGAGCGTTTCTTAAAGAAGTAGCCGAAACTAAGTTTTCATCATGTCCTGGATGGATAGAGCCACCAGCGCCATGGTCAGCCCGATCATCAACGCAACCGAGGTCCAGGCAACAAAGTTGTAGAAGCGCGAATTGGTCCACTCGTGCATCAGCTTCTTCTTGTTGATCAGCAGGATCATGAAAATCAGGACAAACGGGAGCAGAACTCCGTTGATCACCTGCGAAAGCAGGATCATCTTCACCAGGTCGAATCCCGGGATCAAGATTACCGCCGCCCCGACGACGATCAGGAAAGTGTACAGCCAGTAGAAGACCGGCGCTTCATGGAAGCGTTTGTCGACGCCCGACTCGAATCCCAGGCCCTCGCACACCGTGTAGACTGTGGACAGCGGCAAGATGCACGCTGCAAAGAAAGATGCATTGAACAGACCGGCGCTAAACAGAAAATAGGCGTACTGCCCGAAGGGTTTCAATCCGACAGCGGCGTCCGCTGCATCTTTGATGTCGCGCGGCCCGTGCGCCCAGATGGCTCCGGCGCAGGCCACGATAATGAAGAACGCCACCACGTCGGTGAGAATGCAGCCCAAAATCACTTCGACTCTGGATTGCACATATTCCTTGGCGGTAATTCCCTTTTCCACCACCGCCGCCTGCAGATAGAACTGCATCCAAGGCGCGATCGAGGTCCCCACCATGGCCACCAGCATGGCGATGTAACTGGGCTCCAGCATCAGTACTGGCTTCACGCTGTAAACTACGGCCTGTTTCCAATCCGGCTTCACCAGAATTCCCGAGATGATGTAGGTGACGTAGATACTGCAAGAAACCAGGAAGATCTTCTCAACGCTGCGGTACGTTCCTTTAACTACCAGATACCAGACGGCGACCCCGCATACCGGAACCGATAGATACCGGCTGATTCCGAACAGCTCCAGACTGCTGGCAATGCCGGCGAATTCTGACACGATGTTCCCGTAGTTGACCAGCACCAGAGCGGTCATTACCAGGAAGGTTGTGCGGAGGCCGAACTCCTCGCGGATTAGATCCGAGAGTCCCTTGCCTGTGACGGCTCCCATGCGCGAGCACATTTCCTGGGTCACGATCAAAAGCAGAGTGATAGGAATCAGCGTCCAAAGCGGCAGATATCCCCACTTGGCGCCCGCCTGCGAATAGGTGAAGATGCCGCCGGCGTCGTTATCGACGTTCGCGGTAATGAGACCTGGCCCGAGGACCGCGAAAAACATCGCGATCTGGTATCGAAATCGTTTCCACACGTTCCGGGGGCTCCATGTTTACATCTCGCACGTCTATTTCTCGCGTAAAACCGAGATGATGTCGTCGGCGGTGATGACTCCGGCGAGCTTGCGTTCTTCGTCCACCACCGGAAGGGCCAGCAGGTTGTACTTGTCAAACAGTTCGGTGATGCGGTCCTGCTGCTCCGTTACGGGCGCATCAATCAGGGTGTCCACCGCCAGAGAGCGGAGCGGAATCGCGCCCTCGTGAAGGAACAGTCTCGCCAGCGGAACCGCACCGGTCAAATGATCATTCGAATCCACCAGGAACAGGGTATTCAGAGTCTCCATTAACTCTTCGTTGCTCTTGAGCGCCTGGATAGCATCCTCGACCGTCGCGGTTTCCCGAAGCGCGACATACTCCGTGTTCATCATGCCTCCGGCCGAGTCTTCCTTGAACTCCAACAGTTCGCGGACCTCTTGCTTGGGCTGATGCTCCATCTCTTCGAGGATCTCGTCGCTGGTCTCCTGCTCGAGCTCGGCGAGCACGTCCGCGGCCTGGTCCGGGGCCATCTCTTCCACGATCTCCGCCGCCTTTTCCGTTTCCAGCGATTCCAGAATGCTGGCCTGGATATCCGGGTCCACTTCCGAAAGCGCTTCCGCCGCCACTTCGCTGTCGATATTCTCGAAGATAGCCTCCCGATGCTCCGGCGTCAGGTCTTCAACGATGTCGGCCAAGTCGGCCGGATGCATGCCTTCCAGCAGCCGGTTGGAGATATTGAGACGCAGCCGACGCTGGGGATCGGGCTCCAGAATGTTACAAAACTCCCAGCGGATGGAATGTGGCGGAATCCCGCCTTGCAGCCGCCGGATCCAGCGCGGCGGTAGCACGCCCTGAACAAGTCGGCGGAAAATCGCCCTCAGTCCGATATCGACATCTAAGACCCATAGGACTTCGCCGCCATCCTCCTGCTGGATTTCGAAGGTGACGTCGGTGACACGAACCACCTTGCGCCCCTGCGCGTCGATGATCTGCTGATCGAGAAGGTCGCGAACCACCCGCAGCATATATTCATCGGAATGATACGGAGTCAGAATTTCGTCCCGAAGATGAATACCGTCGAGGGATATGGAGCGAACCTGATCGTGCCGGACCGTCAGCCAGGCCGCGCCGCTGCCGATTAGGAAGCGATCGACCCGGACCGGGTCCAATAGGGGCACGATGGCGGCATCTTTGACCACACCAAGGGTGCGTCCCTTAAGGTCAAAGACCTTGAGGCCGAGCAACTCGGTGAAGAACAGCCTTTGATCTGCCATTGCCAGCCCAATTCCATACTTTGCTCGACGCGAGCGTTGCGCACGACGCGCTATTTTCACTATGCCCCATGAAGTCCAATGGCGCAAGTATTTTTGCCAGAAAATGTTAGCCTTGTGATCGTGTCAGCAGCCCAATCACAACCTTCCAAGTACACGGGCGCCAGCGCCCTAATCGAAGCCCTGGTGGACGCCGGAGTGTCCTATCTATTTGTCAATTTTGGAAGCGACCATCCTGGAATTGTCGAAGCCCTGGCGCAGGCTCGAGCCACTGGCAAGCCAGTCCCCAAGGTCATCACGTGTCCCAATGAAATGGTTGCGCTCACCTGTGCGCAAGGGTTCGTGCAGATCACCGGACGCGCCCAGGCTGTCCTGGTGCACGTCGATTGCGGAACTCAGGCCATGGCCGGCGCTATCCACAACGTCGCCAAATGCCGCGTCCCCGTGCTGATTTTTGCCGGGGCATCGCCTTATACGCAAGAAGGCGAGCTCAAGGGGAGCCGCAACGAGTTCATCCACTGGCTGCAGGACGTGCCCGATCAGCGGGGCATCCTGCGCGGCTACATGAAGTACGAGAATGAACTGCGCACCGGCCGCAATATCAAGCAGATGATCCACCGCGCGCTCCAGATTGCGTCGAGCGATCCCCCGGGTCCGGCTTACCTGATGGCCGCGCGCGAGGTGTTCGAGGAAGATATCTCACCGATTTCTATCGATCCCGCGCGCTGGCAGCCCATCGCGGCGCAGCCTCTGCCGGAGAGCGGGCTTGTTGAGCTGGTCGACAGTCTTCGCGCCGCCAAACGTCCGCTGGTAGTGACCAGCTACCTGGGCCGCAAGCCCGCGGCGGTGACGGAGCTGGTCCGCTTGGCCGACCGCCTGGGAATCGGCGTCCTGGAGTCATGCCCCAGTTACTTGAATTTTCCAACGGATCATCCTTGCTATGTCGGGCAGCAGGGGAACGAACACACGCAGAACCCATCGTTGGCCGAGGCCGACATGGTCCTGGTGCTCGATAGCGACGTTCCGTGGATCCCAGCGTTTAACAAGCCCGCCGATGGCGTGAAGATCTGCCATATCGATATCGATCCGCTGAAGGAGCGTACCCCGCTCTGGTACATTTCCGCCGCCCAGGTGTTTAGGGCCGATTGTGCTACCGCGCTGCGGCAGATCAATAAGTGCCTGGATGAGACAAAGCCTGGGGAGCCCAACGCGCACTATCGCACGAGGCACGATGCTTGGGTCGCGGAACTCGCTCGCCGCGAACAGAAGTCTCAAGACGGTGTAATCACTGCTGAGTATCTAACAGCATGTGTCCGCCGCCAGATTGATCGCGACACTGTGATCGTCAACGAAGGCATCACCAACTATTCGGCCATCAACAACCACGTCGGTTGCACTAAACCCAGGACGCGTTTCACCAGTGGGGCAAGTTCTCTCGGGTGGAACGGCGGGGCTTCGCTCGGCATGAAACTGGCCTGTCCAGAAAAAACCGTAGTGTGCCTCACCGGCGACGGATCGTACATGTTCTCGGTGCCATCCACGGTTCACTGGATGGCACGCAAGTATGAAACTCCGTTTCTGACGGTCATTTACAACAACCGCGGATGGCGCGCGCCGAAGTTCTCGATGCTAGCGGTGCATCCCGACGGGTACGCGAGCAAGGCGCAGGATATCGACGTCGCGTTCGATCCGCCGCCCGATTATTCCGGTATCGCGGCGGCTGCCGGCGGAGCATTCGCCCGGATCGTCAAAAGAATCGAAGAAGTGGAACCGGCCGTGGCCGAGGCGCTAAAAGTCGTGCGCGAGGAAAAGCGATGTGCCGTTCTCGACGTCTGGCTCGCGCATCTGTAACTTGCTGTCAGTTCTTCCACCGCCGCATGCTGGTCGATAGCGCGGCCACCGCGGCCACCATGACGATCGTAGCCGTGCCGCCGAACACGACCGATGGGACTGTTCCCATCAACGCGGCGGCCACTCCCGATTCTACTGCGCCCCATTGATTCGAGGCGGCAATAAACAATCCGTTCACTGCCGATACGCGCCCACGCAGCGCATCCGGCGTCCGCGATTGCACCAGCGAGATCCGCAGCACTACGCTGACGCTGTCGAATGCGCCTGTCAGGAACAGCATGCCGAACGAGAGCCACGCCGAGGTGGAGACCGCGAAGCCGACTGTGGCCAGACCAAAGGCCGCCACGGAAGCCAGCAGCACCATTCCTGAGTTGCGGAATGCCGGCCGGTGCGCGATCCACATCGCCGTCAAGCCCGCGCCGATGGCGGGTGCGGCCCGCAGCCAGCCCAGGCCGGTCGCACCGGTGCGCAGGATGTCTTCGGCGTAGATCGGCAGCAAGGCTACCGCACCGCCGAAGAATACCGCCAGCAAGTCCAGACTCATCGCGGACAGGATCAGTTTCTCTTTCCATACGAAGCGAACGCCTTCCGCCACTGCCTTGAGTCCGATTTCCGGACGCTCATGCTTTTCCCGATCCGGCAAGCGCATCAATCCGAAGCAGATGGCGGAAACGACGCAGAATACTGCCTGAACCATGTACACCGCCTCGCTGCTGAAGGCCGCGATAAGGGCGCCCGCGGCGGCCGGCCCGCCCATATTGGCCATTTCGCGCGCCGATCCGCTCCAGGAGATCGCCTGCGTCAGATTTTCAGGAGGAATCGTCTGGGGAAGCATGGCGGACGTCGCTGGCCATTGGAACGCACGTGCCGTGGCGGTGAGAAACAGACAAGCGTAGATCAGAGCCACGCCGCGCCCGCTTCCAGCAGCAGCCAGCGCAAACGCGACCAGCGCCTGGGCCACTTGCGTCACCATGGCCGTGTGGCTGCGATTGTAGCGGTCGGCGACATGCCCGGCCACGAACGTGAACAACAGCACAGGGATGATTTGGACCAACCCTACGTTGCCGAGCACGACCGGCGATCGCGTACTGAGATACAGATCCCACCCCACCACCGTCGCCAGCATCTGCTGGGCAAACATAGAGAGGGTTGTTGCGATCAGTTGGAATCGGAAAGCCCGCGAAGAAAACGCGGCATACGCAGTCACTGCTACCTAGCGTACAGCGCGGGCCGCACTCGGTGGGCGCCCTACGGAGCAGCTTGCGACCCGCTGCGCTGCACGCGATCCCAAAAAGCGTGGCAGCGAAACGAACCCACGGCGAGTGTCGGCGCATCCAAGAACCTACGCTACCCTGGTAAAGATACGCAATGAGAGCATTCAAATGGGTACTTGGAATCTTAGTCTTAGCTGGAATCGCCACCGGGGGTTACATCGTCTGGGATCGCCTCTCGCGTGTCGAAACTACCGATGATGCGCAGATCGATGGGTCTATTTTTCCTCTGAGTCCTCGTGTGGCTGGCCACGTGATCAAGGTGGCGGTGCAGGATCAGGCCGCGGTCAAAGCGGATGACGTTCTGGTTCAATTAGATCCACGCGATTTTGAAGTCGCGGTGGCCAAGGCCAAAGCGGAGCTGGCAGACGCCGAAGCAACCCTGGCAAGCGCCCGCAGCGATATTCCGGTACTGTCCGTATCGACAGCCAGCGCACTCAGTGGGGCGCGCTCCTCCGTTCAGGACGCGACCGTGCAAGTGGCCTGGGCCGAGCAGGCGCTTGGGGCCGCCAGGGCGCGGCTGAAGACTGCGGAAGCCAACGTACGGGTGGCCGAGGCGAACGCTAACAAGGCTGCCCAGGACGTCGAGCGCTACAAAACCCTGGTGGCCCGTGACGACATCCCCCGGCAGCAGTACGAGAAGGCCGTCGCCGACGCCGAGGCCGCGCGCGCCTCCGTGGACGCGCAGAAAGCCGCTGTAACAGAAGCGCAACAAAATGTTCTGGCCGCCGAGAAAAGCGTCGAGCAAGCCCGCACACGCGTCGGCCAGGCCGATGCCACCGTCGAAGGCGCCATGACCGGCCCGCAGCAAGTCAAATCGTCGGAATCGCGCGCCCAAGCGGCCGAAGCGAAGGTCGCCCAGAAGCGCGCTGAAGTCGAACAGGCTGAATTGAATCTTAAATACACCACCATCTCGGCCCCTTCCACGGGCATTGTCGCGCGCCGCTCGGTCGAAGTAGGTCAGTATGTCCAACCGGGGCAACTATTGTTGGAAATCGTCGATTTGAGCCACGTCTGGGTGGTCGCAAATTTCAAAGAGACGCAGCTCAGGGACATGAAGGTCGGACAAAGCGCGGACATCGCCGTGGATGCCAACGGCCGCACCTACAAAGGCCATGTTGAAAGTCTTGCGGGAGCCAGCGGCGCGCGTTTCAGTCTCCTCCCGCCTGAAAACGCCACGGGCAATTATGTCAAAGTCGTGCAGCGAATTCCGGTGATTATCGGTTTTGATTCGGGCCAGAACAATGATCTGGCGCTGCGTCCAGGGATGTCTGTAACTCCAACGGTCCACATCCGTTAACTGACATTTAGCGCCGCCGCGAGCCAGCTGTTTCTGTGCCAGCCGAAAATACCCCATGCTATGATGGCCGTGGGAGGGCTCTACGATGGGTACGCTTGGCGTACAAGAGATGGTCGTCATCTTCTTCTTGGCCCTCATTCTGTTTGGGCCCAAGAAGCTTCCAGAACTGGGACGGACGATCGGTAAAGCGATCACCGAATTCCGGCGCGCCTCAAATGATTTGAAAGCTACGTTCGAGCGCGAAATGCAAACTCTGGAGCGGGAAAGTCAGTCCTTAAGCCAGGTCGCAAATATATCGGCAGGAGATATCTTCAATCGGGCCATCAACTACAATCCTGAGCCCGAAGTTCGGAGCCTGCCACCGGCGGAAACCGCCTGGAATCCGCTGGAGCCTGAAAAAGTCGATGCTGAATCGCAGGAATCAAATGCAATGCCTGATTCAGGTGCTTCGGCAGAACATGAGACCTCGGTTTCTGTATCCGCTACCGATCCATCCACACTAAGCGCTTCCGCAATTCCAGGCGCCGAATCAACTGAGACTATCGCCCCAGCCGTGCCGTCACCGGAACCCGTTCCGGCCATTGAAGGCACTGTGCCTCGCTCTGAACAGTCTCAGCACAGCTAAAGTAGTCAGGCTAAGTAGAACGTAACATTCGCATGGATGATCAGCACAACGGCGGAGGACTGCCTCCTGAGGAAACCCCGCACGTAGTGTATCCGGACGATCCGGAAAGCGCTTTGCATCCGGATATCGAGCCTCCGCTACCGCGTGCGCTGGTTTCCGGCGGCGGGACCAGAACCCCGCCGCCTCCGCCGCCGGATGACGAGGAAGACGACGAAGACTCGGGCATGCTGCGCATGTCGTTCATGGAGCACTTGGAAGAGCTCCGTGGGCGCATCATCAAGGCTCTGGCGGGATTCGGCGTGGCGTTTCTAGCGTGCCTATGGTTTGCATCGCCGTTGTGGAATTATGTTCAGGCGCCGGGTCTGGCTGCCTTCAAGACAATCGGAAGAGGCGGGTTCATCGCCATTGCTCCGATGGAGCAGTTCTCCATTATTTACATGTGGGCGCCGCTGGTCGCGTCTTTATTTCTCGCGTCTCCCTGGGTTATCTATCAGGTCTGGGCCTTTATCGCTCCCGGATTGTATCCCAAGGAACGCCGGTGGGCGGTGCCTTTTGTCCTGTGCACCGCGGGTTTGTTCATCACCGGAGGCCTGTTCGCCTACTTCGTCGCCTTCCGTTTCGCTCTGACGTTTCTGTTCGACATAGGCGGCCCCGTCGGCGTGCTGCCGCTGATCTCCATCGACCAATACTTCGATTTGTTCGTCGACGTGATGCTGGGCATCTCACTGGTGTTCGAGCTGCCGGTGCTGATTTTTTTCCTGACGCTGATCCGTGTGGCTTCGCCGAGTTTCCTGTTACGGCATTCCCGCTACGCGATTCTGGTGATCGTAATTCTCGCCGCGATCATCACGCCTACTCCCGACGTCTTCAATCTGACGCTATTCGCCGTGCCCATGATCCTGCTGTACTTTATGGGCGTCTTTGCCAGCTATCTGCTGGTGATGCGGCGCGAAAATCGCAGCTTCCCATGGCGGATCTTCTTGTACTGGCTGCTGTCGATGATGGCGGTACTGGTCCTCTGCGTCATCGTGGCGATTGAGCGGTATCACTACCACTTCGCGCTCCACTGGCCGTTTCTTGTGAAGTGAAGAGCTACGTAGCTCGCTAGCATTTTCAGGATGATCTTGCTGGCCCGGATGCCGAGCTGTATGCGCGTGAACCTAGAGAGCTTGCGATTGACCTCGTAACTTTCGCGGAGCTGCGTTAAAGCCTTCTCGCTTCCCACGATGGAGAGGTTCGCTTCATGAATGAGATCCCCCACCTGCGGAGAATCTGGCGGCAAAATGCAGCGGATAATCCGCTCGACCGCATCCAGGCGGCCCCACATTAAATCATTCTGGCGCCATTCGCGGTTGAGGAACGCGCCGAAGTGGAACAGCGCCGTGCCTGCAAGTTTCCGGCGCGACTCTGCGGGCGCATTTTCGTCGACGATGCTGGTGGCGTCCCGCGGGCTGATGCGGAACACCTCGCACAGCTCGGCTTCGCCCACCGACGCCTCGTAGAAAATCGGGAAGACGATCTGATCATAGTACTCGAATTGATCGAAGATCCGTCGGGAGTCTGGATCGAGGCAAGCCTCGGCATGCGCCGCCGCGCTGATGAAAACCTCGCGGAAACGGTCTGCGATGCGGGCTGCCGTAACGTCCGGGCGACGCATACGCTTCAGCCTTGCGGCAATCTGGTTCAGCTGCCGCTTCATGTCCGGATCCGTCAGCTTTCGCAACAAGAACTGAATACGACGCTCGCGATACGCCAGGTCAAACTCCAACAGAAAGAGGCTTTCGCTGTGCTCGGGATCCCGTTCTGAATAATGTGCCCGGCGCCAGGCGTCCACAACAGGAGAAGGCTGCCCCAGCATCGCCGCCAGCTCGTCTGTGACGGCGCGCACTTTGAGGCGATGGTAGCCGGCATATCCCGGACCGCGATCGTGAATCTCTTCCGTCAAAGTTCGGCGTCGATATTCAGTTCCCTCAACACGCCCGACGAACTCTCTGACGTCTTCGTCCACGTGTGAGGTGATTTCCTGGACTCGCTCGATAAGCCGGTTCCGTTCGATCACACGTTGAAGATCTTCCCGAATGGTTTCGTTGCGCGGCAACGTGATCAGCGCGTCGAGGGTGTTCTTAAGGAAATTGGGTGGCGCTGCGGGCTCATTATTATCCGGCTCTTCGGGCGATGGCTCGATATACATCAGCTTTCGCATCACTGGCAGGTCCGAGCTGCGCTGGGAAAGCGCCTGAATCGCGTGGGTGAACGGCTTGTTATTGAGATAGCCGCCGTCGCCGAAACAGCGTGTCTCGTATCCACTTCCGTAGTCGGGGAAAAACTGCTTGGCAGCACCACCGTCCTCGAGATGCGCTGGTTCAAATGCAAACGGAAACGCCGACGTAGCCCGCGCTGCGAATGCCAGGAACGGATTCTGCTCGCATGTAAAGTCGTTCTCCCCATCCCCGAAGCGCAGATGGAACACGTTCTTGTGGCGTTTCTCGTACACCGTTTTGTCGGCGAGCGCAACGGGCAGCTCCAATCCTTGAATATCCGTCGCGGTAATGAACACGTCCATTTCAGGTTGCAGGGGGGGCGCCGAATCCCGTTCCATTCCGGCCAGCGCATCCAGGAGCCGCGCATACATCGTCCGGCTGCTGAGCAGGCTGCGGGGAATGGCATCTCGATTGAGCAAATCCTGAATATCGGCTTGGTCTAGCCACAGCCGGCTAATGTGTTCGAGAGTTTGCCCGTTCGCGAAGGCTTTCCCCAGAAAAATGGCGTTGATGCCACCGGCCGAGGTTCCTGATGCGATGTCCACGAGGAACCGGGTTCGCAGGGTCCCATCCGGTGAGCTCGCAAGTCTGCGATACACCCGCTCGGTACTGCTCAGCTCCGCATCGGCAACGATAAGGTTCCCTTGTGGGTCCACCGCCGTGGAGCGGACCAAGTGAAAGAATTCCTGCGTTACGCCGTGGATATAGATCGCAAGCGAAGCGCCGCCATAAAGAACCAATGCGAAACGCACTTCTCGGTCGAAGGCTGGAGTCATCTGCCCGCAGTACAGCAGATGCCAGGAGATCCGCAGTCTTGCGGATCTCTCAGGCGGGCGGTGATAAGAGACTTATTACGACTTGCCCGCGGAGAACTTCAATTCCTGTAGCGACACCTTGCGCGTCGCCGGATTTGGAAGATGGATGGGAATGATTCGGTCGACATCCAGTTTGAGCCTCTCGATGTTGGCCAGCAGGTTGATCTGATACTGGTTCGGGTTGGCTACCGGCGCGGTCGGAGTCGGATTGAGCACGTTAAATTCATCGGCCTCGATCAGGATCTTCTGCTTCGGCAGGTACGCCATCAGCATGGCCGAATTGTGCGTGCTGTTCATCACCTTATAGAGATCAATCTCGTGTTCGCCGTCCGTAATTTTCTTCATGTCGCCGACATATTCGACCTTGATCTTGGGCTTGGGGTTCTTCTTCTGCAGATTGTCGGGAACCAGCGTGTGCGGAGTGGCCAGGGCCCTTTCGAAATAGCCCTTGTTGCCCTGATTCGTGATGATGGTCGCGCCCTCGGCGACGAAATCCCGCAGTCCCTGGGAGTGATCGAAGTGCATGTGTGTGTTGATGACGTACTTGATCGGCTTGCCGGGAACCAGGCGCTTTGCCTCGCTAATGATCTGATCGGCCCGCATGTCGCCCGAAGGGCCTTCAATCACGATGATGTAATCCTTGAAATTGGCTACCACCGCTCCGTAGCCGCCGGTGACGAGCCAGAATCCGCCGCCTAAATCCTCACTCTCAATGGCAGCCGGTGCACCGCGTCCTCCACCACCGGGGCCACCAGGTCCACCTTTGCCTTTTCCAGCGCCGCCGCCCGCGAATTCCGGCGGGGCTCCTTTGCCTTTTCCATCGCCGCCCTTGGCAGCACCACCCGGACCGCCTCGGCCGCCGCGTCCCGCCGGAGGAGTCATATCTACCGGCTGGTTGGCTTTCACATCGGTGACGGCCATTTCGAGAATCTTCGGACCACCCTGGCGCTGCACGATACTGGTCGGGAATTTTACACCGCCGAAGTCCTTATAGTTACTAAACGTGACGTCCCACTTGATGTCCCCGAGCATGCCATTGTCGATCATGGTTTCCACTCGCTCGACGAGTCCCTGATCGTTGATGAAGCCCTTGACATTGGTCTTGTAGGCCGTGCCGTTCTCCATCGGGAAGCTCAGCACAGTGAATTTCTTCTCTTTCGAGACCGTGGCGTTCTTTTCCAGGGCCATTTTGAGGAAGCCCAGAGGCAGCATGGCAAACTGAATCTGGTTGCTGAAGTTGTTGGCCGTGGTCACGGCGACTGCGCCGTTCTGCGAGGGCGCCGGGCAGGTGGTTCCCGCACCGCCGCATTGGTTGGCAGATTCCCCTTCGGAGCGGTCGCGAACATCGCGCCAAGCCTTCGCATCGAAATCCACCGAGCGCACCCAGTTCTTATTAGCTGTCCAGCGCCAGCGGTCTGAAAACGGGCTGTATGGCTGGCCAACCGCGCCATCTCCGCCTTCGCCGGAAATCGTCAGGGTCTTCACGTTTTCGACGCCCATCGCCTTCATGGACTTGTCGACCACGGACTTCAGATCGCTCTGGGCGGAGACTACCCAGACTAGGACCGTCGCGAGTCCAGCAGCAGTGAAAACCTTCTTGAACATGCTCGCCTCCACCAGGGATAAAACCCTTGAGACGCATTCACGGCCTCCGGGTCACGGGCCAGTATAACACCAGCAATGCTGCTTCAGATGCCGCTGGCGCGGATCCAGAAGCTCTCGCTCCACTTGCCGCCAGGAGGGACCGTCTGCAAATCCGGATACTTGCCGGCATGGGCCAGGTTCACCGCATTGGTGATGCCGCTCATCGGCTCGAAACAAATGAATGGCTGGGGCTGACCGTTTGCCGCGTTGGGCTCCCATACCACTGCGGCCGGATACTTCGACCCGAAAAGCGCCTCGACTTTCATCTTGCCGGACTCAATCGAAAACACCGCGCGCCCGTCGGCATCGCGCTGAAGGTCGATGAAGCCGTCATCGAGCGTGCGACCCTGCAGCGGAAATTTTTCGGGAATATCCATCGGGCGATATTCGCCGGTGGGAATCAGGCGATTATCGGCGACCACACGCCGGCGCGCGGGGATGTGCCCGGTCCATTGATCGCGCGGAACATCGGGGATGCGGTAATACGGATGAAACCCGATTGCCACGGGCATCGGATCGTTGCTGAGGTTGGTTACGGTCACGTGGACTTCGAGCACTCCATCTTTGAGGGTGTAAGTCATCTCGTATTCATGCGCGAAGGGCCATTGGGCCATCAATTCCGGGTATCGCCAGAACTCCAGCCGGCTGGTGGTGCGAGCCGACCGTTTGTCCGCCGCCACACTAACCACTTGCCAGTACGGCGAGCTAGCGAGCAGGCCGTGGATCGGATTGGCTCCGCGCACGTTGCCCAGATCCATGTCGAAAGCGTACTTCTTGCCGTTCGCCCAGAAGGCCTGTTCATCGAGCCGGTTCGCCCAAGGCGCCAGAAGCGGGATACCGCTCAGTTGCGGATTCTTTTGAAACTCGGCCACATCAGCGTAGGGGAAATAGAGGATGTTCTTTCCGTGAACGTTCATCTCGTATGCCGTGTTGCCGACTGAAGGCACAATGGCGACCTCGACGCCGTTCATCGGGTCGGCGAGCCGGACGACGGGGATGCCGTGGTCCGTGGTTCGCTCGGCTGTGTAATCTTGAACTTTTTCTTTAGCCGGCTCTTGAGCCCACGCCGCAAGAGAGAGCGCCAGTAATAGAACAACCCGGAGCATGCCTTAGTGAGTATAATGCAGCGGGGTTCGGCTTGGCCGCTACGGAATCGACTCGGCGCAGGCTATTTTCCGTCCACCGAAAACGCCAGCAGTACATTGCCACCCGCCCCGCCCGCGAAGGCGTAGCCCGAGGTCGCGACTACCATGCCATTGGCGATGGCTGGACCGCCTCCGTTGAACGCTCCACCCTTGCCTGGAAGGCCGTTCACAGTGTTGGGGATTGTCTGGACAGCGTCGAAGTCCCACACGATCGAACCGTCCTTAGTCGAATACGCTCGCAAGTGTCCGCCGAAGGATGCTGAGAATGCGATGCCGGGCATCGCCGAAACCGCCGACGATTGTGCTCGATTGCCTGCGTTCTGCGGAGCCGGCGTGCTCCAGATCTTTTCGCCGTTATCGATGCGCAGTGCGTAGAGTCCCGGCGTCCCGTTCGGTTTGTTGATATCGGCGATCGCGGCATACACAGTCTGCCCTTCCGCGGCCATGCCCCAGCCGATTCCGCCCAGCAAACCATTGCCGACGCCGATCCGTGTTTTCCAGATAACTTTGCCGCGCTGCTCCGGATCCAACGCGTAAACCACGCCCGATTTCTGGCTGGCGAGAATTACGTCGCGTCCACCGACCTGCCGCAGCAGAGTCGAGCTGCCGAAATCATAATCGTCACCGGGATTCTCGGGACACAACGGGCCGCGAGGACAACCGGGAACCCAGTTGTCGCCCGGTGTGACCTGATTCGACCACAGTAGGCTGCCGGTTTCCAGATCGAAAGCCAGGATCGCGTCCGTTGTCGGAAGCTCGATTCCGGTGTACGAATTGCCGCTGCCAATGTAGATCCTCTTGCGCTTTTCGTCGATGATGGGCGCCGACCAGAGGCTGGCTCCCGCCGGTCCAAACATCTTTCGTCCATCGGCAGTCGTCTTGTATTGTTTGGGAGGATCAGGAATCGTGTAGGTTTTCCAGATCACTTTCCCGGTTTTGGCATCGAGCGCGGACAGGCTGCCTCGGAACTTGCAGCATTCATAATCCCTGGCTCCTGATCCGGTTTCCTCGCCGGAGGACATGGGGACATACAATCGACCGTTGTTGTAAACCGGCGATCCGGTGATGCGTGCGAGCGGAAAATCGTCGACTTTCGTTTTCCAAATCCCTTGGCCGGTTAGCGCGTCCACTGCGTGCGCCGTTCCACCGCTATCGCCGAAATAAGCGATCCACCGCGTATCGCCTGAATTAGAGCCCGGCAGCTTGACGATCTGAATCGCGGTGCGTGCGATGTTGCCGGTGTCGTAGCTCCAATACGTGCAACCCGTCGCGGCATCCAGCGAAAACACCGTGCCGCTGGCGCTGCCGACGAACACGCGCCCGCCGACGATGACAGGCTGAGCTTGATTTCGCTGATTGACGGGGCCGGGAAACGCGAAGGCCCATTTGAGCTTGAGCTTCGGCACGTCGGCCGCGGCGATACCGGGCGCCGGCTGAAAGCGGGACCCGGATGCATCCACGCCCCATCCGTTCCAGTCGCCCGCGCCGGGAACGAAGGGCTTGGGCGTGCCGGAGCATTTCCCGGTCACAGGGTCGGGCGTGGGTGTTTGAGCAAGTAATGACGTGGCGAGAGCGGCGAACACAAACAAGCGCATGGGACCTACTTTATCTCAACTTCCTGAAATCGCGCACAACGCAGCGCGGCAACATCCGCCGCGCCCTGTGCGCTCAAGTTCCTGCTAACTGCGTTTTTAGATAATTGGCGAGCCCGCCGAGTTCCAGGATCTTCTTCACCGAGTCGGGGAGCTGGGGAAAAGCGTATTGTTTGTCGGCCAAGTGAATCTTGCTGGCCGCCAGATCGATCCGAAGGGAATCGCCTTCCTCGACGTCGGGATACAATTCCGGGCACTCAAAAATCGGCAGCCCGTCATTGATCGCGTTGCGATAAAACGTGCGCGCGAAAGAGCACGCCACGACAGCCTGGATGCCTAGCCCTTGAATCGCCGTCGCCGCCTGCTCCCGCGCGCTGCCGCATCCGAAATTGCGGCCCGCGACCAGTATCTGGAACTCGCGCAGCTTGGCCGGGAACCCTTCGCCCAAAACTTCGAAGGCGTGCTGGGCCAGCCGTTCGCGATCGATGTAGATCAGATAGCGGCCGGGGATGATGATGTCGGAGTTGACGTTGTCGCCAAATTTGTAGACCCGGCCTTGTATGGTCGATTCCATTTAGAAGAATTCTCGGGGATCCGAAATCACGCCTTTAATCGCCGAAGCAGCCAGCGTCGCGGGACTGGAAAGATAAATCTCGGCCTTGCTGCTACCCATACGTCCGATGAAGTTTCGATTCGCCGTAGAAAGGCAGACTTCGCCGTCGGCCATGATTCCACCGTCGCCGGCGCAGGCGCCGCAACCAGGATTGGTGAACATCCCGCCAGCCTCGAGCAACGTCTGGAAAACGCCGGTGTTCGACGCTTCGAGCAGAATTTGTTTCGACCCCGGAGTAATGATCAGTCGAACATTCGGGTGCACACGGCGGCCCTTGAGAATGCGCGCCGCCACTTCCAGATCTTCGTATTTGGCGTTGGCACAGGATCCCAGAAACGCCTGGTCGATGCGCGTCCCTTGGACTTCTTGAATCGGTTTGGTGTTCTCGACCTCGTGTGGACAAGCGACCATCGGTCCGAGCGCGCCTAGATTCACTGGGAGCTCCTTTTCGTAGACAGCATCTGCGTCGGCAGATACGGGCTGGTAGCACTTGGACGCCTCCATACGCCCATAAAGATATTCCTCGGTCTTCGCATCCGGCGGCACGAATGCGCACTTCACGCCCATTTCCATCGCCAGGTTGGTCATCGTCATACGCTCGGAGATGCTAAGACCGCTGGTCGCGTCGCCATGAAACTCGACCGCTTTGTATCCGCAACCATCCGCGCCCAGGCTTCCGATCAGATGAAGCATCAAGTCTTTCGAGTACACACCCGGCGGGAGCTTCCCGTTGAGGATGATCTTGAATGTATCCGGAACCTTCATCCACAGTTTGCCGGTGATCCACACCGACGCGACCTCGGTATAGCCAATGCCGGTTCCGAGCGCACCCAAACTGCCGTAAATTGTGCAGTGCGAATCGGTGCCGACGATCAGATCGCCCGGCGCGACATGCCCCGCTTCCATGAGCACGAGATGCGCGATACCCGCGTCCACGTCGTAAAACTTGTTGATGCCGTTGCTGCGCGCGAAATTGCGGCTCACTTGCTGGTCCGTAGCGTTCTTCTCGGTTTTCGCCGGGGCGATGTGGTCCAGAACCACGGCCAGACGGTCCGGATCGTAGAGTTTGGTCGCGCCGACTTTCTGCATCACGCTAACCGAGCGCCACGTCGCTGTGTGACTCATCACCAAGTCGGGATAGGCGTCGACGATCTCGCCCGGCCGCACGGAGGTCCGCCCGGACTTAGCGGCGAGAATTTTTTCGGCGATTGTAAATCCCAATTCGGAGCCCTTCTGCTAACATAGCAGTCGCGAAAGAGGCGGATTGGATAAGCGCGAACCGGTTGCGGGGTGGCAGGTCTTGGTAGCTTCGTTCACCATCCTGATGGTGGCGTTCTCCTTCGCTCTTTTTTCGCTCCCAATCTTTTATCCGTTTTTGCGGAAAACGTACCACTGGAATGCGGCGCAAGCCTCGGCCGGTGGATCGATCGTGCTATTGCTGATCGGCGTATTGGGTCCGTTCATCGGAAAGCTTACCGATAGACTGACGCCTAAAAAAATCCTGCTGACCGGAATGTGTATCAGTGCGGTGTCGCTCATGCTGCTTTCGACCATCGCAGGCCTGACGCAATATTACGCGTTCTGTGTGTTGCTGGGGATCGGTACGGCGGCGGTGTCGTTGGTGCCTACCTCCATGCTGATCGCGCCGTGGTTCGCAACCAAGCGCGGCCTGGCTATCGGCGTCATCAACGCTGGAGTCGGCGTAGCGGGTTTCATTGCGCCGAACCTCACCCGGAAGCTGATCGAGACATTTAGTATGTCGAACGCTTTTCTCGCCCTGGCGGGGTTGATGATGATCCCGTTCGTCGTGACGCTGGTGCTGGTGCGCGGAGTTAGGCGGGCGCCCGCCTCCGCGCCGCGGCAGAGCTTCGCCAAAGCCGGCGATGTGATCAAGACCCCAATGTTCTGGATGTTCGGCCTTGGCTTGTTTTTTGCCGCGCACACGCTGACCGGGATCCAGCAGCATTTGGCACTCTACATGACGGGACACGGCGTGACCCCCACCAATGCGGCGTTCGCGTTGAGCATGCTGTTGGGCGCGAGTGCGGTTGGCAAGATCGGCGGTGGCGCGATTGCCGACAAATATTCCTCGCGTGTGTCGCTCCTGTGGAGCATCGTGTGTCTGGCGTTGGGAATCGCCGGGCTGCTGGCGGTTGAGCCGGGATCGCCGGTGGTCTACTGGTCCGCGGCGATGTTCGGTTTGGGGTACGGTGGCGTCTTCAACGCACCTCCGCTGATCGCCTTCGAGCACTTTGGAACGGAAAGGGTCGGCACGATATTGGGACTTTTTATGATGTTCTTCGGGGTCGGCACATCCTCGGGAGGCTTGGTGGCCGGAATGATTTTCGATCGAACCCACAATTACGCAAATTCGTTTAGCGTCGATCTGGTTTCCTGCGGTATTGGATTCCTGCTGTTGTTCGCCGCTGCCCGTTTGGGCGCGCCGCGCGCCGTCTCAATACCTGTACGAGCATAATGACCCCTCTAATTCTCGAAGGCGCCTGCTGGAAGTTTGGCCACAACATTCCCACCGACATGATTACGCCCACCGCGTATGTAATGCGCGGCATGGGCGAAATGGTCAAGCACGTCCTCGAAAACGCCAATCCAGACTTTCCGAAGAACGTGCAGAAAGGCGACATCATCGTCGCAGGACGCAATTTCGGATGCTCTTCCGGACGCGCTATCGCTCCTAAAGCGATTAAGGCCAGTGGTGTAGGCGCGGTGATCGCCGAGTTCTTTTCCCGGACGTTTTATCGGAATGGGCCGGAGATCGGTCTGCCCCTTCTCGAAGCGCCTGGACTACATGACCTGGTCGAAACGGGCCATCGCATCCGGGTGAATATCGAAGCGGGTATCGTGGAGAATCTGACCACCGGCAAATCTATTCAGGGACGCGCGCCATCGGGACTCTTGCTGGACATGTTGCGCGCAGGCGGTTTGATCCCACTGCTGAAATCGGATGCCGGGAAAGTCCTGCTGGAATCATGACTCTGCTGTTAACGAATGAAGAAGTGGAGCAGGCGCTGACTCCGCAGGACGCGATCGCCGCCACCGAAAGCATCTATCGTGAGTTGGCCGAGGGCAAGGCGCTAAATCGCGCGCGGTCGCAGGTATATTTGCCCGCCGAATCGCGCGAGCATCCGGGATTTCAGTACCGCATGAAAACCCAGGAAGGCGGGAGCCTCGATTGCGGTGTGTGGGCGCTGCGCGTCACGTCGGACATGGCCGGTTTTTCTTACACGGCGGGAGTCAAGCGCCGGCGTATTCTTCCCGTTGCCACGGGGAATAAGTACTGCGGCCTGGTGATCCTGTTCGATGTCGAGAAGATCGAACCTGTCGCGATCATGCCCGACGGTGTGATCCAGAAGGTTCGCGTGGCGGCCATGAGCGCAGTGGGTGCACGTTATCTGGCGCCGGAGAAGCCCAAAGTGCTGGGATTATTCGGCAGCGGTTGGCAGGCTGGCGCGCATCTCGAATTCCTGGTGGCACAGTACGCCTTTGATCAGATCAAAGTCTTCAGCCCGAATCCTGAACACTGCCGCGAGTTCTGTCGTGGCATGTCGGAAAAACTTGGTCGCGAAGTTCGTGCGGTCGCTGCGCCCAAGGAAGCCGTGGACGGTAGCGATTTCGTGCAAGCCGCGACGGCCGCGTGGGATCCGGTGTTCGACGGCCACTGGGTAGAAAAAGGAATGTACGTGGCGTCCATTGGCGGCTCGGATGCGAGCAATAAGCGCCGCGAGATCGACGACGAGACCATTCGTCGCGCCAACGTGTACTTTGTTCACTCAAAGGAAGTCGCGCGCAACGATCAGTCCCCCGATGTGTGGGAGGCCGCGCAGAAGGGTATCGTCCGCTGGGAAGATATCGGCGAGCTTCAGGATTTAGTCGCAGGCAAGCTGCCCGGGCGAACGAGTCCCGATCAGATCACGCTGTTCAACAACAATACGGGCGCGGGGACGCAGTTCGCGGCAGTCGGTTCGGCGGTGGTGAAGCGCGCGCGGGCGATGGGTCTGGGTAGGGAGCTTCCCACGGAGTGGTTTCTGGAAAGCGTGTCGCCTTGAGTAACTCGATAAACGAACATCGGCGGAAGCAACTCTTAGATCTAATGGCCGAGCGCGGCTGGGATTCGATCCTTTTGTACGGCAACGCGTGGCGCAAGGATCCGTTCCGCAGTCTGGTGAACATCAACTTTTCGGGTGACCACGCTTTGGCGCGTTTGTCACGATCGGGTGAGATCTCCGTAACGTTCAGCGATCCCTGGGACGCCGAGGTCGCTTGCGCCGCATTGCAGCCCGACTTCGTTAAAGCTTTCTCGCCGGGAGCATCGGCGATCGCGGGACTTGAGTTTATGGAGGAGCGGTTCGTTGCGGCTTGCGGGTCGTTGCCCGTCTCTGCGACAGCAGACGTCGAAGAACTGCGCCGGGTCAAGACCGCCGAAGAAATCGAATTCATTAAGCAAGCCTGCGATTTGGCGGATCGAGGTTACCAGAGGTTCGTCGAAGTCGCCGAACCTGGCATGCGGGAATTCGAGCTGGTCGCTGAAGTGGAGGCGTTCCTCAAGACCAATGGCGCCGAAGACAATTTCATGCTAATCGCGTCCGGTGGGACGGAAGTCGTCGGCATGAAGCCTCCTACCGAGCGCAAATTCAAGCAGGGCGATTCGGTTACCACCGAGCTGACTCCGCAAGTTAACGGTTACTATGCGCAGATTTGCCGGACCCTGGTCTTGGGCGAACCATCGCGGGAACAGCTCAAAGCCTTCGACATCTTCTCCGAAGCCCAATGTGCCGCGCAAGATCTCATCAAGCCCGGCATCACCGCAGCCGATGCCGCACGTGCCCAGAACGACATATTTCGAAAACATGGTTACGGCGACTACACCGGAGCCAAGTACACGCGCGTGCGCGGGCACTGTCTGGGGCTTTATCCCGACGAGACGCCGCACATTTTGGAAGACATCGATTACGTCTTGAAGCAGGGCATGGTGGTGATCGTGCATCCCAACACGTATCTGCCGCTTTCGGGATATATGGTCTTCGGCGATACCCTGCTGATTACTGAGAGCGGTAATACGCGGCTCAATAAAACCGAGAAGAAACTGTTCACGAAATGAAACGCGGACTGATCACCTGGGACAAGGCGGAGTTGCCGCCCTCCGTATTCGAAGCACGGCTGGCAAGAGCGCGCGCCGCCCTGACTGAGCATGACTTACCGGCGCTGCTGGTGTACTCCGACGTGTGGCGATCCACGGAAGGAAGGCACCTGACCAACTACATGCCGTACTGGAACCGTTCTCTGATCGTGATCCCTCGGGAGCAGCCGCCGGTCCTTTTGTGCGGGCTTTCGCCGCGCGTCTATCCGTGGATCAAGTCGGTGACTATATTCGAAGAGATCCGCCCCGCCTCGAAGCTGGTGCCGACGCTGCTGCAGCTCTGTGCGGAGCGCGGATGGACCCAGCTCGGCGTGCTGGATTTGCCCCGGCTACCGCATGAGGTCTTTTTGCCTCTTGGAGCATCCAACGTGGAAGCGTACGACGTCAAGCTTGATCTTACCGATGATGCCGAGCTCGCCATGCAACGGCGAGCGGCAGAAATGGCTCGCGAGATTCTAACGGTGGAATTGCCGAAGGGAGTTGGGCTTACGGATTACCAGTTCTCCGGACTCTTGGAACTGGCTTGCCGACGGGCGGGGGCTGAAGACTTGGTTCTGCTTTTTGGCACCAACGATTCGGCACCGCGGCCCGCCCGCGGCGTGATGCTCGGCGACAAATACTCAGTCGCAGTGGCTCTCGAATATCGCGGCCATTGGGCACGAGTGACCCAGAGTTTGCCGCTATGAACATGATCGAGAAGATTCTGGCCAAGGCCAGCGGCAAGAAAGAAGTCGTGCCCGGCGATATCGTTGTCGCTAATGTCGATCGCATGGTCCTGCACGATCTCAGCTCCAACCTGGTCTCGAAGGTTTTTGAAAACGAGATGGGCGGCGGCACCATGTTCGATCCTGACCGGGTCGCATTCGTCTTCGATCACACCTTCTCACCACCCAGTCAGGCCGATGCCGACGTGCTCACGGAGGCCCGCCGGTTCGCAGCGAAGTACGGAATCCGCAACGTGTTCGATTCCGGCTCTGGCAGCATCCACCACGTGATTATCGAAAATGGATTGTGGGCGCCCGGAGACGTGATCATCGGCTGCGATTCGCACACCACCGTTTACGGCGCTCTGGGAGTTTTCTCCACCGGCGTGGGGAACAATTCGATGGCCGCGCTGGGATACGCGCACGGCAAAGCTTGGTTCCGCGTTCCCGAAACCGTGCAAGTCCGTCTCCACGGCCCTCTGAAAGACGGCACCACCCCGCGCGATGCAGCGCAGTTTCTGGAAGGTTTTCTGGGTGAGGACAGCGCAGTCTACCGAGCCGTCGAATACGCGGGTCCGTTTATCGAAAACTTGTCCATCGAAGACCGCATGCTGTTCCCCCTGATGGCGATCGATCTCGGCGCCAAGGCCGGTTACATTAATCCGGACGATAAGACCGCAGCCTATGCGCATAAATATTCGCGCCGCAAACAATCGGAACTGTTCAAGAACGATCCGGATGTGCAATACGCCAAGGTCATCGACGTAGATCTGTCGAAGCTCGAACCGCAAGTGGCTTGTCCACCCACAGTCGGCAACGTGAAACCGATCGGTCAAGTGGCGGGGACCGAAATTCAACTAGCCGAAATCGGGGGCAGCACGGGAGGGCGCTTAGGCGATATCCGGGCTCTGGCGCAAGCGATTCAAGGAAAAACGGTTCACCCGAACGTCCGGCTACAAGTGGTGCCGGTTACGCGAGGCGTCTATCTCGCGGCGCTACGCGAGGGACTAATCGAAATCATCATCGAAGCGGGTGGAATCATTTTCCCACCGAGCGCCGGCTCCAATCAAGCGGTTAACATGGGCGCTATGAGTGAACATGAGGCGATGATCTCCACGCAGGCGCGTAATTTCCCCGGACGGAACGGGCATCCCAAGGCTCGGCATTATCTGGCGTCCGCCGCGACTGTGGCTGCTTCCGCCTTAGCAGGGAGAATCACCGACCCGCGAACGTGAAGTAGGGAGCGGCGGTTCGGTATGATGTACGAGCGGAGAGTTGCATGATTATCGATTCACACGGCCACGTTACTGCCCCCGAAAAACTTTACGTTTACAAGGCAAACATCTTGTCCCATCGCGGCGCGCACGGCCGCGGCAGCCACGGCGCGTCGGACCAGGAGATCAAAGACGCGCTGAACTCGCCCGTTTTCGGCGGGAGCTCGCATCTTGAGCAGCTCAAGGAAGTCGGGACCGACATGCAACTCATCTCCCCGCGTCCTTACCAGATGATGCATAGCGAGGACCCCAAGGTGGTGCGCTGGTTCATCGAAGAGACCAACGACATCATCTATAAGCAGACCAAGTTTTATCCCAACGTGTTCCGCGGTGTGTGCGGGTTGCCGCAAAGTCCCGGTGTCAGCCCCAAAGAAGTTCTGCCGTATCTGGAAAAGTGCGTCAAAGAGATGGGATTCGTCGGTTGTCTGCTGAATCCGGACCCGAGCGAAGCCACGTCGACCACGACGCCTCCGCTGGGCGACCGCTTCTGGTATCCGCTGTACGAAAAGATGGT
>JAICXC010000172.1 GCA_025980665.1 Bryobacteraceae bacterium | reverse complement strand
TCCGTCGACATTGCCGGCTTGATGGGCAATATCGGTCATCAGCTGATCCACTGAATGGGCCAATGCTTCGACCTCGCCGGATTCGCCGCTCACCGCCAGAGTGTACGGATGATTGTAAATCGTGACGCGGACTGTCCTGCGCTCAGATGCGGAATCCATGCGACACTCCTGCTAACAAGCTTACGCCTCCGGTCTATCGTCCGGCGATCAAGTCCATTTGGCCAAGCAGCTTTTCGATACGGACGCGAGCCTGTTTGCGCTGGCTGCGCAGGTCTTCTAATTCCTGACGGAGTTGTCGCGCGTCGGCTACAGCGGCGTCGCGTTCGCTGCGGAGGGCGGACACCAGTTCCACGGTGCGGTGAATCCGCTCCTCCAGGCTTGAGAGGGCGTCGCTGGCAAGGGCGTCATCGTTTTCTTCCATAGACAACCGGCCTACTTTACACCTTTTCGATGGTTGCCTTGGCCTGGCTCACCAGCGCACTAAACGCGGGTGGGTCGTTCAGAGCCATGTCGGCCAGGATCTTGCGGTTCAGATCGACCCCGGCTTTCTTCAGGCCGTCCATGAAACGGCTATAAGAAATGTCGGCTGCGCGGCAGGCCGCGCCGATGCGTACGATCCACAGCGAGCGGAAATCGCGCTTCTTGAGGCGGCGTCCGACATAGCCGTACTTCAGAGACTTTTCGACGGCTTCTTGGGCGGCTCGGTGCAGCTTGCTTTTGGTTAAGAAGAACCCCTTGGCGAGGCCTAGGGTCTTGCTCCGGTTTGCCCGGCGCTTGGATCCACGTTTTACTCTGGGCACGTTTCTTCTCCTTTATTGGAATCTAAAAGCGCGGCGGAACAGGCACGTGCGGCGCACTGTCCACTCGCGGGAGCCCGAAAGCCCCTCTAGGCCAACTTCGCCTTAGTACGGAATCATCCGCTTGATTTCCGGCGAGTTAGTCTCATCCGCGATGGCGGATTGACCTAGCCGGCGCTTGCGTGAACGCGACTTCGAGGTGAGGATATGGCGGGCAAATGCATGCCGGCGTTTAACTTTGCCGGTTCCCGTCTTCTTGAACCTCTTGGCCGCACCTTTATGGGTTTTCAACTTCGGCATAATAGCTTTTCCTGGAAGATTATCGCCTGACAGGGCAATAAAGTCTTTCCAGGATAGCACAACAGATGTACAATCATTCAAATGCGTATCAGCTTGGCCCTGATCGCACTGTGCGGGTGCTTATGTTCCGCTGCAGTGGTAGTCGAGAACGTTACGGTTGTCGATGTTGCCTCCGGTACAGTGCGGCCACATCAGACGGCAGTAATTGAAGGAGAGCGGATCGTCGCGGTTGGTCCACAAGGCTCTCTTAAGTTTCCCTTGAACGCCCGCGTGGTGGATGGGACCGCACGGTATCTCTCGCCAGGGCTGTGGGATATGCGGGTACAACTCCGTAACCCCGACCGGCAACTTCCCGCTTTCCTCGCCTTCGGTGTGACCGGAATTCGCGACCCGGGTGGGGACTACAATCAGGCGGCGGAAACGCGCCTGGAAATTCAGAAGGGTAGGGCCATCGGCCCGCGCATTGTCGCCAGCGGACCGGCGGTGGGTGGAAACCAGACAGCCCAGACTGCTCGTCTGGCGTTCGACCGTCTATTCGGGGACTCCGTGGACTTCATCCAGGTTCTTCCGGATCTCTCGCGCGAGGCGTATTTAGCGCTGGCGGAACAAGCGCGGCATTGGCGGCTGCGTTTGGACGGTGCGATTCCCACGGATGTCTCGCCGCTCGAAGCCGTGAACGCGAGGCAGGGAATCATCGAAGGGTTGTCGAATTTGGGCGTGCTCACCGACGACACAGTGGTCAAGTTCTTCGAAAAGTGCGCCATGATGGGGACACGTATATCACCCCTTCTAAGCCGCGAATCTTCTACTAAGCTGTATCAGCTTACCGCCCTTGCCAAGCGCTATAAAGTAGAGTTGCTGGCGGGTACAGGTAGCGCCGACGCATACACCGCCTCGCGAGGAAATCTGCAGAACGAACTGACGCAGCTGGTCGCCGCGGGACTATCGCCCCGGGAGGCTCTTGAGTCTGCCACTCTCGCGCCAGCTCGTCTGCTCGGCTGGGACCACGTCATGGGATCGGTCGAGACCGGTAAGATCGCCGATCTGGTTTTGCTGGACGGAAACCCACTGCAGGACATCAGCAACACGCGCCGTATTTCAGGTGTGTTCGCCCAGGGTCGCTACTACTCGCGCCAGGACCTGGACGGGATGCTCGCCTCGGGCCGCCAGATCGCGCAAGCGGTCCATTAAATCGTTTCGTTTACATCACAACCGGTTCATCAAGCTCGCCGCATAGCCAGCCCCGAAGCCGTTATCGATATTCACGACCGTCACATTACTGGCGCAACTATTCAGCATCCCGAGCAGCGCAGCTAAGCCTTGGAAACTGGCGCCATAGCCGATGCTGGTGGGCACGGCGATCACCGGCGCGGTCACCAGGCCGCCGACTACGCTCGGCAGCGCGCCTTCCATCCCGGCGCACACGATGACCACGCGGGCTTCCGAGAGTTTCTCGCGATTCTGCATCACCCGGTGGATGCCGGCTACCCCGATATCGTGAATCGGGATCACCTCGTTGCCCATCACCTCGGCGGTTACCTGCGCTTCTTCAGCCACCGGCAGATCGCTGGTGCCGGCGCACACCACTGCGATCTTGCCTTTACCGCGCAGAGTGCGATCGCGCCAGACGCGCACAGCGCCCGAGGCGGGGAAGTACTCGGCACGCGAGTGCTCGCGCTTTAGACGCTCCGCGGTGGGCGCATCGGCACGCGTGACGAGAACGTTCTGGGCCTTATCGAGCAGGCTCCCCACGATGGCGCTGATCTGATCGGGAGTCTTGCCTTTGCCGAAGACGACCTCCGGGATTCCGTGCCGGAGCGCGCGATGATGATCGACCTTGGCGAAGCCCAGGTCTTCGAACGGAAGGTGGCGCAGACGTTCCATGGCTGCATCGACGTCCACGGCTCCGGCGCGGACCTGTTCGAGCAAGCCGCGCAAATGATCTTGATCCATACGAGTCCGAGTGTAAAACAAAACGAACTTGGCCATAATAAAACGGGTGTCTAAAACGTCCAATGGTGAAGGCGCGGGAGGCCTCAGAATCGCGCGAGCACTCGCATGCATAGGTTACGTCGGGCTTTGTTCTTACGCCGTGATTGCCCAGCCCGGCGGAATCACGCCGAAGTTCGGAGCCGTGGAAATCCGTACCAGTGGTCCGAATACGATCCCACGGATGAGGAGCGGATTTTCTCGCGGGCGTTATGAATTAGCGAACGCCACGACCGCGGATCTGATCCGCACGGCTTGGGGCGTCGATGCCGATGGAGTCGTGGGCGGACCGGACTGGCTGGATACGGACCGCTTCGATGTGATCGCCACGGCGCCGGCGGGTTCGAGCCAGGAGACGCTAAGGACGATGCTTAAGGGGCTGCTGGAGGAACGTTTTCATCTATCGACGCACAAGGATACGCGCACCCAGCCGGCCTACTCAGTGACGGTGGGAAAAAAGCCTCGGCTGAAACAATCTGATGGGTCCGAAGAAGCTGGATGCCGGCTTCCGCCATTCCGCAACCCGATTTTGTTCGAGTGCCGCAACACGACGATGGCGGCGTTTATCGAAGGATTACCCCGGATGCCAGGGGCGTCTGCCTACCTGTTCAACTATCGTGTCGTCGACCAGACTGGAATAAAGGGCGCTTGGGATTTCAGCGTCAAGTGGTCCACGCTCAATCCCGCTGCGCCGGGTCGAGCCGCAGGGAATGCCATCACGTTGTTTGATGCGTTCGAGAATCAGCTCGGGTTGAAGTTGAGACTCACCAAGGTCCCCGCGCCGGTGGTTGTGGTAGATCGGGTGGAGAAGCCAGCGGCATCGGAAACGTTGACTGCACTCCCCATGGAATTTGAAGTGGCGGAGATCAAGCCGGCTGGTCCCGGTGCCCGAGGTAGTAATGTCGGCGCTCAGCCCACTGGCCAGGTGCGCGTAGATATGACGCTAAAGGGCCTCATTCAAGAAGCGTGGGGCGACCTGAATCCCTTACGGATCATTGGTGGACCGAAGTCCATAGATGAAACTCAATGGGTGGTCGTCGCGAAAGCACCGCGCACGGAGCTGGCAGGCGTCGGGATCATGAATGGAGTCGATATCAATACAATGCGCATGATGCTGCGCGCGCTGTTGATCGATCGCTTCAAGCTAGCGGCTCACACCGAAGACCGCCTGGTATCCGGGTATGCGCTGGTGGCGGCGAAGCCCAAGCTGCGGAAAGCGGACCCTGCGAATCGTCCGGGATGCAAGGATGGCCCGGGCGCTGACGGAAAGGATCCGAGGTTTGCGAATCTCGCGGCATCGAAGCTCGTAACCTGCCGGAATTTTACGCTTGCGCAGTTTGCTGCCGCGTTAAGTGCCTGGAATCCCGAAGAAACCATTCTCTTTGGTTTCCCGCCGGTGGTGGATGCAACCGGGATCGAAGGCAGGTACGACATGACCATCAACTTCACGCCGCCTCGCGTCTTCCAGAACATCGCAGCGCCAGCCGTGACCGGCGATACGGCTTCATCTGAGCCGGACGGGACAATTTCGATTTTCGAGGCGTTGGAGAAGCAGCTCGGGCTGAAGCTGGAATCGCGCAAGGTGACGGGTCAGGTGCTCGTCATCGACCATGTGAATGAGATGCCGACGGATAACTAGTCTGCGTCGCCATCGAAGGAAAAGCGTGATAGGTTGAGGAGCATGGGACAGACCAACTACATCGTCTCGTTGCTGATTCTCATCGCGATTGTCGCGGTAGTGTTCCGACGCTCGATGCTGGACGCGCTGATCGACGGGATCAACGCGGTTGCCGATAACTTCCGGGGCGGCGGTCCTCCGCCTCCGATGCATCCCTCCCCGGTGGATGACGGAGCTCTGCTTCGCAGGCGATCCCATGCCGATGCCACGCAGATCCATGCCAACCAAGCCGATTGATTTCGCCACCGTACGGAAAATCGCAAGCGCGCTGCCGGATGTGGAGGATGCTTCGGCCTACGGTTCGCCGGCCATCAAAGTTCGCGGCAAGCTGTTGACGTGTATTCCCACCAACAAATCCGCCGAGCCTGACTCGCTGGCGGTTCGCATCGATATCGATCAGCGTGCGGAGTTGGTGGCAACTGCGCCGGATGTCTACTATTTTACCGATCATTACGCGAATTATCCGATGGTGCTGGTGCGATTGTCTCGCATCCACCCGGACGCTCTGCGAGACCTGTTAGGCGCAGGATGGCGCTTTGTGACCGCGAAAACTCGGAGCGGCAAGCGTCCTATTCGAAAATCGGCACCTCGCGCCAAGTGAGTTGCCCCGTTCACAGCCAAACTTTGCCCGTCCGCAAGGAATGCTGAGACCTTCGCGGCTGAAAGTCGTAGAATAATTTCGGAAAGGTTCCACGATGGAATCCCCGGCGCATTCCCCCGTGAAGAAATCGGCGAGAGTGGTGCTGACCGTGGCTGCTGCGATGAGCATGGCCGCGCGTGGCCAGCTCGCTCCGGATCCATGCGACGCGGGGACCTTCAACACCAAGGCCTGCAAGGTCGCCGTGCAGCACAATGGATACTGCGCCGGTTCTAACTGGGTCCCGATGACCTACTCAGCGGCTTATCCCTACTATTACGATTCCTATCAGGCTTACCTTGCGAATGGAGGCGTGGCGACGGCGGCGGAGGCTGGAAACTGCCGAAGCGCGCACTACGGCTTCTTTGGCTTCCACGGAGTGTCGCGGGGAGGTTTCGGATCCACCGGCTCGGGGCATCATCACGGCGGCAGCTAGTGCGGCGAATTGAGTGCCAGCCCAGGAGCGGCTGGCAGCAGAGAGTGGAAGAGGCCGGACTGTTGTGGCACTCGGGCGTAGAGCCGTATTGGAATGAATCCGCGTTCTACGAATTTACGGCGCGGGAAATCGAGCTGTTGGAGTCCGCTACCAGTGAGCTGGCGGAAATGGCGCTGGCGGCCGCGCAGCGGATTATCGACACGAAGTCGTACGCGAGGCTCGGTATTCCGGAGAGTGCGATTGCGCTGGTCGAGAATTCCTGGATGGCAGAGCCTCCCTCGCTGTACGGACGCTTCGATCTGGCTTACGACGGCGTTCATCCGCCGAAGCTGCTGGAATACAACGCCGACACTCCGACGTCGCTCCTGGAAGCTGCGGCCGTCCAGTGGTACTGGCTGGAGGATGTGTTTCCGGCCGCCGACCAGTTCAATTCGATTCATGAACGTTTGATCGCCCGGTGGAGGGAACTCGCGCAATACCTGCCGGGACGTCGCATCGACTTTTGCTCGATGGACGATCTGGAAGATGGCATGACCGTCACCTACCTCATGGATACGGCGCGGCAAGCGGGGCTCACGTCGTCGATTTTTCCGATCGACGAAATCGGTTGGGATGGCGAAAGTTTCCTGGGACCGCATGCCCGGCCTCTAGAGGCGGTCTTCAAGTTGTATCCGTGGGAATGGATGGTGCGCGAGGAGTTCGCAGAGCACCTCGACGTGGCGCGGACGACCTGGATCGAGCCGGCATGGAAAATGTTGCTTTCGAACAAAGGCATCCTGCCGGTGCTGTGGGAGCTGTATCCGGGACATCCCAATTTACTGGAGGCTCGCTTCGACTCGCCAGGTGAGATGACGCAGTGGATCCGAAAGCCGTTGCTCGGCCGCGAGGGCGCGAACATCACGCTGCACGGTGCAGGTGAGCATCTTGAGACCGCGGGCGAATATGGCGAGGAAGGGTACGTATATCAGGAGCTCGCTCCGCTGCGGCAGTTTCAGGGCAGGTTTCCGGTCATCGGCAGTTGGGTGGTTGAGGAGACCGAGAGCGTCCCGGCGGCTGGCATCGGAATTCGCGAATCGGACAGTCCAATCATTACCAATACCAGCCGCTTCGTGCCGCACCTGTTTCTGTGAAGCAAAGAAGCTTTAGGATATCCCCTCCCAAGAGGAATACAATAAACATGTGAATTTAGCGATGGACCGTTCAGCACGATTGTGGATAGCAATGGTAGTTCTGGCCGCGTGCGCCAGGCTGCTTCCTCATCCTTGGAATTTCACTCCAATGATGGCCCTAGCACTATTCGCGGGAAATCAAGCGCGAAGGGTCACCACAGGCGTTCTGGCGACATTGCTGGCGCTGGCTCTAAGTGATGCCGTGATGGGTTTCTATAGCGGCTTCTGGTATGTGTATGCGGCGTCGCTGATTCCAGTGCTGCTCGGCCGGGTGATCCGTAACCGAAGCGGCGTGGGCGCCATAACGGCCACGGCTCTCGCCTCCAGCCTGTCATTTTTCCTGATCACCAACTTCATGGTCTGGGCCACCGGAAGCCTATACCCACACAGTCTTGGCGGCCTGGCCGCCTCTTACGTCGCGGGGATGCCCTTTTATCAGAACCAACTTCTGGGCGACGCCTTTTACACGCTGGCCATATTCGGTGGTTACGCTTGTCTGATGCGTTTATTCCGGCCGGAGCGGCAGGCCGCCTAGCGTGCGCGTCGTTTCCCTGCTGGCCAGCGCCACTGAAATCGTCTGCGCTCTGGAAGCAGGCGACATGCTGGTTGGCCGGTCGCACGAATGCGATAATCCCTCCTGGGTTCGGCGG
>JAICXC010000173.1 GCA_025980665.1 Bryobacteraceae bacterium | reverse complement strand
GCATCCATCGGCCATCCCCTGGTAGGCGATCCTCTGTACGGCTTAACTGGCCAGCCTCTTGAAAATCTTCCCGGCCTGCCCGGCGATGGAGGATATTTCCTGCACGCCCAATATCTGAGATTCCACCACCCCATCACCGGAGAACAAATCAATCTTGAGGCAGCTTTGCCGTCCGGATTCTTGCACCAGTAGGGTAGCGGCGGGAATCAAATCGGGGTGGCCGTTGAAACCTGCGCGATCCTCCTGCCTATGCGTTTAGTTAGGATGGAGAGGATGCGAACGGTGGCGATGGCGGTAATCTTCGCGGTCGCAGCGGAAGGGCAATACCTGTCGCCAGCTCAGCAAGAGCGCCTTTTGCTGCCGGAGTTGCAGCAGGTCTCCGGATTCGTTGTCGACCCGGGGGGCACGCCGATTCCGGATGCTTGGGTTGAGCATATGGGAGGCCGGGCCTCGGCGAAGACCGACGCGCTCGGGCGCTTCGATTTGACTACAAGGGTGCCACGGGTTGTAATCCGCAAGCCAGGCTACGAAAGCTACGCCCTCGATACGCAACGTGCGAAAGAGGTGAAGCTGATCCTGCGACCCAATTCCCGCAATCTGCCAATGTGCAGCCGTCGCGATTCCTGCCATTCTCTGAATGGAGGCTTTTGTTTTCCCAACGTCAAAGGGGTGAAGGCGCACGCACCCATTTCCGACAGCGACTACCTGGCTAAGAGTTTCACCGTAGGGAAGAATGGCATCCAACACGGGAGTGGATACGCATGGAGCTTGGGAATTCCCTTTGACGAAGATGTATGGGCGGCGACGAACTACAGGGAGGACTCATATATGAGGATGGGCCTCGGTGGTCTCGTTGGAATCGTCGACGCCAGGGGCGAATCGCCCAAGGGGACTTACTGGCGGTATCTTGGATATTTATCGGAGTCGGCGTCGTACCGCGATGTCACTCAAGCCACCGCCGCGATCCTCGACAAAGTCCTCGACGGCATCTGCCTGTTACCGCTCAAGAAATGAAAGCAACCGCTTCCAAGTTCGCTCCGCCGGACTTGTTTAACGTCACTAGGCAAATAGAAGGCTGCTGGTTGGCAAATCGTACTTTAAACTCGCTGAGAGGAGCAGTTGAAACCTGCGGATCCCGCATTCCAAATTCTAACGAAGCAAATTTACTACGTTCCGATAACGGCGGTATTAGGTCTAATGCCGGAATGGCTGTTCTTGCGCTTCACTATTCAGACTGCCGCCATATAGACGAGTGGATAGCGACACCGCGCGATCGGCAGCTCCATCGGTATGTTGTGCTAATTTCAAGCAGAACGGATCCGACACCGTATAACCTTTTCCTGAGAGCGTGGTCGCACCCACTGGATTTGCGCTGGAAGGACTACGAGATGCGAAAAGGGTTCACGAGAAAACCAAAACTGGACGAGCCCGCGACGCAAGGCAAGAACTACATAACGCCGGGCGGTCTGCAGCGCCTCAAAGATGAGTTCCACTTCCTGCTTCGCCGCGAACGCCCTGCCGTAACCGCGGTGGTGACGTGGGCTGCCAGTAACGGCGATCGCAGCGAAAACGCCGACTATCAGTACGGCAAGCGGCGGCTGCGGCAGATCGATGGCCGGATTCGCTTTCTCAGGAAGCGAATCGAAGCTGCGGAAGTGGTGGACCCGGAATCTCCGAGAACGGGGCAAGCGGCCACCAGAGCATTCTTCGGCGCGACCGTGCGCTATGCCAATGCCGAGGGAGCGGAGCGAGTGGTGAGTATCGTGGGCACCGACGAAGTCGATCTCGACCGCAACCACATCAGTTGGGTGTCGCCTCTGGGACGCGCGTTGCTGAAGTCGGCAGCGGGCGACAGTGTTGTGCTCCAAGCGCCGGGCGGAATAGAATACCTGGACGTCCTGGAAGTGTGTTACGAGCGCATTCCTGTGGAACCGTTTCGTGAGCCGCCTGGATCCGAGTCCTCGTCAAAGGAATCCTCTCGCCGAGTCATTCCAACTGACGAAGGTTAACGAGGCAGCACAGGAGCATCCTCATACATTCTATGCGGTAGGCCCTCGGGCTGAATCCGCCCACTTAGTCCGAGGCAGCTCCCGGCGAATCATGACCCTGCGGTTCCGACCCGCGTATATCAGAGTGATCCAACGTCGCGACAGCCTCTGCCGTCTTCTGTTGTTCCGCCAAACGCACCGAAAAGGACGCTCTGTTTTGAGTTACCTCTTGACAGGTCGTTTCAGATCAGAACGTGAACCTGCCAACCAGGGTGCCCTGACGCGAACTGGGCGTTCCGGTAGTGGTCGTAGCCGCGACAGCCGCAGTGTTGATGAATCCGAAGCCGCCGGAGACGACCGAGCCAGTAGTGCATGCGCCGCCCAAGCAGGTCTGCGTTGCCTTGGCGTTGGTGGAGGTTGGATTGGGCATTTGCGCGCGGTTGAAAGCGTTGCTGAACTCGATCCGAAGATTAAAGTTCATTCTCTCGGTGATCCGGAAGATCCGTCCCACAGACATCGTTTCATTGGGTCGCCGTTGCTGCCGATAATCGGAGTAATAAGCGGCCGAAGTGCCGAATTGACCGATGGGCGGATCCACCCAGGCATTCGGGTTCAGTACGAAAGCTTTGGTTGGATCAAAGCAGTGACAGTTGAGATCCTGCGTGAACAAGGCCTGGCCCGGCACGCGATTCGCGAAGGTAGTGCGAAATAAGTAAGTAGCCAGGTTACTCTGCGCCGCGGGAGCCTGGATCGGGAGGCCGCTGGCATAGGCCAGCAGCGTATTCACCGACCAGTCTCTCACTGCCCACGAAGCCGCGTGCATTGCCATGCTGTTTCCGAACTTCTTAGTCGGCACGGTATAGTTGATCGCGACGTTGAATGTAAAAGGCTGGTCGAATTGCGACAGGTACTTATTCGTATCGCGATTGAAAACATCGTTCACTGGGGCGCCACCGGAAGTGCCCGTCGCTCCCACTACTGGATTGCTGGCGGCTCCCAGAGCGAACTGCTTCTGCCACGTGAACACGCTGCTGAAGGTAAGGCCGTGCGACAAGCGCTTGGTCACCTTGGTTTGCAGAGAATCGTACCAAGTCTTGCCCAGGGGTGACCATAGCGAGGAAATGCTGCTGAATTGCGGATAGGGACGCAGCGATTGCGCGACAGTAGCCGTCGTCGGGAAGCCGGCATACGGCAGTTTGTTCTGGAAACGGCCCGCGGCCGCCGAGCCGATGGTCGCTTTCAAGATGGCCTGATCGGCCGCGCTGTTGATATTCAGGCCCGCTGCCGTGAGTATCTGCGGAGTCAGAGCATTGACATCGATTAACTGAGACGAATACCACCACACTCCGCGATTACCCACGTAGGTAGCTTCCACCAGCAGATCCTTGGTGAGCTCGCGCTGGATCCCAAGACTCCACTGCATCATCCGCGGAGGACGGCCGGCATTCTGGTCGTACCATACCGCCGGAGCCTGCTTCGTTGCATAGCCGGTCTGCGGATATTGCGCGGGATCGAAGTTCGGGAATGGCGGCGGCGGAGGCACGCCGTTTTGCAGATTGATGACCGGATCGCCGAACGTGGGCGAAAGAGCCGGCTGCAGAAGAGTCAAGGCGCCTTGCGTCGCGCCGTTGGCGTCGCCGGTGCCGGAGTATACGATGCCCCAGCCGCCGCGCAATACTGTCTTGGGCGTGATCTGATACGCAACTCCCAGGCGAGGTCCAATCGCGTAGGGATAGTTGTTCGCAAAGCTGCAATTGCACTTACCCGGTCCGTCGCCTTCAAACTGGACGGCGCCTAGATGACCGCCCGCCGCTGCGTTCGGCAGCAGTGGCGCGAACTGCGCCAGCTTTCCGTACTGTTCCTTCAGATAAGTGCTGTAATCCCACCGCAACCCGTAATCCAGGGTCAGTTTTCGCGTGATCTTCCAGGTGTCCTGAATGAACAAACCGATCGAATGTTTTCCTAGGCGGATGTTGTTGGTGGGCGCGATCGAATAAGAGTCCACATCCCCCAGCAAGAAGCTGGCGTAGGGAAATCCAATATTGCTTCCGTTCACGGTAGTGGCTTGCAGATAGGGTTGGCCCGTCTCGATGCTGCTGAAGGCGTAAGCGCCCGCGGTGTTGTTATAGAGTGTCGAGGCGTTACTGTCGATGCGCAGTTCACCACCGATTTTGTAGGTATGATTATCTTTCACCCAGGTCAAACTGGTATTCGCCGTGGGTTTTTCATAAATGAGCGGGTGCCGGTTGGAGCCCGGACCCATATTCTTCATTCCGCCCTGCGAGGTCGTGCTTAGACCGGAAAAGGCTGGGAAAAGCCGGTTGACGGTCGCGCCCTTTAACCCCAGATCTTGAAGAGGATTGTAATCGAGTACGGGTGCATCGTCCGTGAAATTATTATCCTGATAGCCGACTCCAGCGTGAAACAGGAGCGTCGGGGTTACGGTGTACTCGAAATTCAGGCGCTGTACATGAGCGTGGATAAAGGTGCCGATGGCTGCGGTGATCGGAAGAGGCAGACCATCCGAGGCGCCAAACGTTTGTGAATACTGGCTGGCGGTCCGGGTCTGCTGCCATAGGTATGACAACTTGGCCTTGGAGCCCAGCGAATGGTCCATCTTGACGGTCGGGATATCGGTCACACGCTGGCTGATGTACGGAAGAATCGCGTTGTTGATCAGGCCGGTCCGTGTGGTCGCCGGAATCAACGCCTGGATCTTCTGCGCCACGGGATCGAAGCTGCTCAACGGAACCTGATTGCCGACGTATAGAGTCCGCACGCGCTGGCCCGATGAAGTAAGCATCGTGCTGGACGGATCATACACGCCGTTCTCAACAATCGTGTTTCCGAGCACGTCCAGCCCTAGCGACTTGCCGGTTAGCGCCGGCGCGAAATTTCCCGCGCGATAAGCGGCGATAGGGAGCGTGATGGTCTGGTTGTTGACGCCGATCGTCTCACGGAACTGTTCCCAGTTGAAGAAGAAGAACGTCTTGTCGTGGCCGTTGTAGACCTTGGGTAGCACCACCGGACCGCCGACCGTAAAGCCGTAATCGTTCCGGCGGGCGACAGGCTTGGTGTTGACCCACGGCGTATTGGAGTTGAAGGCTTCATTCACGAAGTAATCGTAGGCACTCCCGTGAATCTGGTTGGTGCCGGATTTCATGGTGTAGTTAAAGAATCCGCCGCCCACCTGGCCGTACTCGGCCGCAAAGTTACTGGTCTGAATAGTCACTTCCTGAATGGCATCGATGCTGGGCTGCGTTTGCGCCTGGGTCGCGGGCACCTGGCCATTGCTGGCGTCCTGGCCCTCGATCCGGTACGAAGCGGTGTTGCCCGGCGCGCCGTTGATGCGCACGTTCGAGTTCGGCTGCACGTAAGAGCCGGGAAGGAGGAACGCAGCCGCTTGCGGATTGCGGATTCCAGAGCTTCCCGCGAAGCTCTGGCCGATGCCCAGGATCGGCAAATTATCCAGTTGTGCCGTGGATACGTTATGGCTCAACTCGCCGCTTTCGGTTTTCAGCAAACTAACTTCGGCTGATACGGTGACGGACTCCGTGGCCGATCCGACCTCCAGAGACACGTCCTGGCGCAGGACCTGCGCCACCTGGAGCACGATGTTCTGCCGGACGTATTTCTTGAATCCGGCCACGGACACGGTCAGCTCGTAACTGCCGACGGGTAACTGGGACAGCGTGTAATTGCCCGTGGTCGTACTCGCCGCCTGATACACGGCTCCTGTTTGCGTATTCTTGGCCTCAATCGGGGCATTGGCCACGACGGCGCCCGCTGGGTCGGAAATAGTTCCGGTGATCGTGGCGCGATCGCCTTGAGCGAAAGCCACGGCCGCAATTAAGATAAATAGACAGGCAAGTGCAACTCGCAGGCGCATGGGACCCCTTATTGTTGGGCGCCCGCTGGACAGCGACAGGGCTGGCACAACATATTGAAGGATTCTAGGCCTCGATGAGATTGAATGTCAAGGGATCTGCGCTGCTAAGAAAACGGACCCGCTGCCGGATAGCTTTGCAGCTCGTCGGCGAGGGATTCGCCCGACCTAAAGCACAGCGCTGTTGCAGCAGGTTCTTTTCCGCGTACCGGTCAAATGGAAGAAGGCAAAAAACCTCAGTTTCCGCTTCTGAGACTATCGGTCGGGTGTCTGGCGGACGCAATGGCGCGCTCGCTTTTAGCGACCGTGGGATGCCGAGATACCTCGGAGATGGTGGTAAGCACCCGACGGATCCGCTGGTCGCCGCTGGCTGGTTGTGGACTCAACAATGGGTGTTGCGATTGCGGTTCTGCCTATGGAGAACACCACCCCACGATCCAGCCAAAGACCCTCTGCACTTTTTCAGTAAACCGTTGACACATAATTCAGGGAAACCTTGACCTCACGGCAAGCACGGGTGTAGACTTCCTCAACTGCTGTCCGTTTCAGATTCTT
>JAICXC010000202.1 GCA_025980665.1 Bryobacteraceae bacterium | reverse complement strand
GCAGAAGTTAGGCCCAGCAACCCAGGCATAGCAACCAGAGGAGGTGAAGTCGCCAGTCCGATAGGCATCGGTGGGCACCGTCTGAATCCCGTTGGAAATCGTCTGGCTTTCGCGGAACTGCTCAAAGCTGAAAAAGAAAAAGCTCTTGTCCTTGCCGTCGTACACCTTAGGAATCTGGATCGGACCGCCGATGGTTGCTCCGTAATCGGTGCGGCGCACCGCGTTGCGGATGTGCTGGCCTTTCTTCAGCGGGGTCAGAGTGCCCGCATCCGTGTACGGCAATCCAGCATTCAGCGCCTCGTTCACGAAGTAGTCGTAGCCGCTTCCATGGTATTGGTTGGTGCCCGACTTCATGGTGAAGTTGAAGTAGCCGCCGCCGACCTGGCCATATTCCGCCGAAAAATTGCTGGTCTGGACCGACACTTCCTGGATGGCGTCCACGCTGCCGGCCTGGCTGTTTTGCTGAATCACCTTCCAGATGGTTCCGGTGGCGTCCTGGCCGTCGATGCGAATGGATTCGCTGTTGCTTGGCATGCCGTTCACCACCATCGCCCGGTCATTGCCGAAGGATACGCCGGGAAGCAGGGTTGAGACCGCCAGCGGGTTGCGGAGGTTGCCCGTAGCGCCGAACCAGGACCCGCCCGCAATCGTCAGCACGGGAAGCTGGTTCGCGTCGTCCGTCGTGACCCGATGGCTTACTTCCCCGCTCTCCGTCTTGAGTAAGGGTGCGGAATCCTGAACGGTAATCACGTCCGCGGCGGAGCCGACCTCCAGCTTCACGTCGCGGCGCGTACTCGTGGCGACGACTACCTGCACGTTCTGCTGCACGAACTTCTTGAACCCCGTCACCGTCACCGTCAGCTCGTAAGTTCCTGCCGGAACGGAAATTACATAGTTCCCCGTTTCCGACGCGCCGCCGCGAGAGACTACGCCCGTCTCCATGTTCCGCACCTCGACCGGAGCACCAGGAACCACCGCACCGGCGGGATCGGAGATGGTTCCGGTAATCGTACCGTTATTGGCTTGGCCTAACGCCGCTAGGGCGATGAGAAAGAAAGCAAAACCTGTCAACAAGCACCGCATGATACCTCCTCGTTACGACACAATCCGTAAACCCACGGAAACTAAATTGGATGGAGTATATCACCGGAGAGCCTGGCTTCCTATACTAGAAACCTGATATCACCTATCGGAGAAATTGATAGGTAGCGATGGGTTCCCGGTCAAACGTTTCCCTACTATTCTTCCAAACGCATGCTCGTTACGGTCCGGCAGCACATTTTGCAACAGCAGGAAGATCAGTTTCCGGCGGCCCGGGGCAACTTTTCGTCGCTACTTTCTGGCATGACCCTGGTCACCAAGATGATCCAGGCCAAAATCCGCCGCGCAGGGTTGGTCGACATCCTCGGTTCCGCGGACGCCGTCAACGTTCAGGGCGAGACGCAACAAAAACTGGATGTGTATGCTAACCAGGCGGTTCTCCATTGTCTGGGGGCTCGCGAGAGTATGGCCTTCCTGGTGTCGGAAGAGAACGAACAACCTGTCACCATCGACCGTTCAGAAGGTGGCAAGTATATCGATGGTCTTCGATCCGCTCGATGGCTCGTCCAATATAGATGTCAATGTTTGCGTCGGCACCATCTTCTCTATCTTGCGTCGTCCTGACGGAGCACACGGCGAGGCCGCTGTTCTTCAGTCGGGTTGGAAACAGGTAGCTGCCGGCTACGTGGTGTACGGTTCCTCAACTATTTTTGTATACACCGCAGGACAAGGCGTGTACGGCTTTACGCTAGAACCCGAAATCGGCGCCTTCGTGCTCAGCTTCGCCAATATGAAAATGCCGCTACGGGGGAATACGTATTCCGTCAACGAAGCCAACGCCGACAGCTTTCCGGGATCCTACCGAACCTACCTGGGGCATTTACGTGCGCAAGGGTACGGGTCGCGACAGGAAATCGCCCTGATATGACGTATTAACGACAGCTATTTCACATCATCGGAAACCCTATGCTGTCATTCGATGAACGCGAGTAGCTGATCTCCGCGACGGTGAGACAGGACGTATCGCTACGGTGCGTAACGCTGGACACCCTATGCAGCAGACGGTGGGTATCGCCTGACCTTTCATCAGACTGTGGATGGAGGCACGAATTGCCTTCAGTAACGTCTGCTTTCGGTCGCTCTCGGGCCACTCAGCTATGAGGTGCAGTCGGGCGTGCCCTGCCGCAATCCAGGAGGGCAACATCTTGGTTCTTGTTTCATTCATTTTGTTGCTCCCAAGACGGTCAACGGCGGTCATCAGGATCATAATCGCGGTGACGGTCTCGGTCCCAGTGATGATCATGATCGCGCCTACCACGGTCGCCTTCCCAATACCCCTGATAGAAGCGTTCTCCGTCGTGCCGCGGCGCCACCCAGTGCGCGCCAGCATAAGGAGGACGAGTCCAATATCCGTCATGCCATTTGTAACGGTTGCCTACTGGATACCAGTAGCCCTCTACCCAGATGAACTCTGGCCCAGGTCTTCGGGGCTGTACACGAATTACGCGCGGGGGCGGTGGCGCGCCAATCCGAATGCCGATCGATATTTGGGCGTTCAGCATCGACGGAGCCGGGGAAACGCCGTTACCGCTTATCGCTTCTGCGCGATCTTCCGGATCACGCCAACTCCCAGTAGACCGCTACCCATCAGGAAGAATGAAGCGGGCTCAGGCACCGTACCGACAGTTGCAAGACCAGTCGCACCAACCGTGAATGTGTAGTAGACCTCATGGATAGGGTTTGTCCAAGTTAGCTGGCTAAAGGTGCCGTTGAACTGTACCACGCCGTTTCCTTCCGCGCCACAGATGGCATTGGCTGGGCAGGCTCCCCCCGCGAAGATTGACGCGCCACCAAAACTTGAGTTGACGCCGCCACCCTCAATCGTGAACGGCTCACTCGCCGCGAAATCGAACTGCGCGAAGAACGATGGTGGTTGGCCCAAGCTCCAGATGGCCAGAATCGGGTTGGTCACGGGGGTACTGAAGGTGACGGTGTCCACAACCGTTCCTCCACCAAACAGCTGGATAGAATCATTTGTGCCAGTCGGCGGGGCATTTCCTACTGTGCCTCCCGTGAAAGAACTGGTTGGCAGCCACGGTATGTCGATCAACGACTCCATCTCGCCTGTATAGCTCAATCCAACGCCGAGTCCGGTTAGCGAGCCCGTCGCAGACCCGGCAGTAGCGCTCGCAGTTCCCGATGTCCAGGTCGCCCATGTAATTGTCGCGGCTGAGGACGGCACAGCAGCCGCAATAAGTGCGAATGCACAGATCGGGAAGCTTAAGAAAAGTGATTTAGTCATTCATCTATCTCCTGGCGGGAAGATTCCGTCAGCCGATTATAAATGAGAACAGCGGTTCAATTACCTGTTCAAATAAATGGAAAAGTACCAGTACTCTGACAACTTCAAACAACGCGGATGATCTAAAACCTCCGGAGCCGTGGGTTTCCTTCAGGGTAGTAGGTCGGTTTCCTGACCCACTACCTTCTTAGCGACCGGGGGCGCGGCCAGCGCGCGAGCTTCCTGTTCAAGCGGGCTCGCTGGTATGGATCCAGGGCGAACTCGGGCGGCAGAATTTTGAGGACGACGTTACGATGAAGCTGCTCATCGCGGGCGCCCCAGACTTCGCCCATATCTCCCTCGCCGAGTTTGGGAAGTATCTCGTATTTGCCACGAGGGGAGCCGGTCACCCAGACATCATAAGCCGGCGCACTCCCGATTCGGATCGGGCACGGGTTCGATAAAGCATGGTCGCCTGGTTACCCGTTAAGCGGCATGTCTGAAAGCGCTGCGAGAATTAAGCTCTTTTTCGTTCCATCTTTGCGCAAGACTGCTGTTGCGGATACACTACAAACGGCCGGAGCGGAGGATAAGCCAATGCTGGGAAGCAAGCTGAGCGCCGACTCCGGGGCCAAGACCAGGCTGGGGTTCAGGGCAAAG
>JAICXC010000126.1 GCA_025980665.1 Bryobacteraceae bacterium | reverse complement strand
CGCCATCGAATGCGGCATCGTCAAGCTACCGCGCGTGCCGGTTGCCGACAATCTGCCGGGCGGCCAGATGCCAGTCTTCCGCAATCTTTGGGAGCATATCCGCTCCATAATGCCGAAGAAGGGGCGCGGCAAGGCTAAAGGCCTTGATCCGCTCGATCTTCCCACACCCCTGCAGACGGCTCTAGAAGCGCTCTACGGCCACTATGCAAAGACCTACGAATTGTGGGCCACGGCCAAGATCCCGGTGCCACCCTGCTTCATCATCGTCTGCCAGAATACGTCCGTCTCCAAATTGGTCTACGAGTTCATCTCGGGCTTCCTCCGCGAGCAGGATGACGGGACCGAACAACTCGTTCAGGGCCGCCTCCCGCTGTTCCGCAACTTCGATGAACACGGTAACCCGCTCGCGCGGCCCCGAACCCTGCTAATCGACAGCGAGCAGATCGAATCCGGCGATGCCCTCGACGACGACTTTCGCAGGATGGCGGCGCTCGAAATCGACCGCTTCCGACGCGAAATCCTCGAGCGTACAGGCGACCGCAGCAAGGCCGACAATATCTCCGACCAGGATCTGCTCCGTGAAGTCATGAACACGGTCGGCAAAGAAGGACGACTGGGCGAATCCATCCGCTGCGTTGTCTCCGTTTCGATGCTCACCGAAGGCTGGGACGCCAGCACCGTTACCCACGTGCTGGGCGTACGGGCCTTCGGCACCCAGCTTTTGTGCGAACAGGTGATCGGCCGCGCACTCCGTCGGCAGTCCTATGAGCTCAACGAAGACAATCGGTTCAACGTCGAGTACGCCGACATTCTCGGCATCCCCTTCGACTTCACTGCCAAGCCCGTCGATGCCCCCATCCAGCCACCGCGCGAAACAATTCAAGTGATGGCCGTCCGGCCCGATCGCGACGCCCTCGAAATTCGGTTCCCGCGTGTCGCGGGTTACCGTGTGGAGCTCCCCGAAGAACGCCTGGAAGCGAAATTCACGAGCGACTCCATCCTGGAGCTGACCCCCGCACTAGTAGGGCCCTCCGTCACCCGCAACGAAGGCATCATCGGTGAGGGTGTCGACCTCAACTTGAAGCATCTGGACGATCTCCGGACGTCAACACTTCTGTTCCACCTGACCAAGCATCTGATCTACACCAAGTGGCGGGATTCGGGGGAAGATCCCAAGCTGCACCTTTTCGGCCAGCTCAAGCGCATCGCCAAGCAGTGGCTCGACACCTGTCTCGTGTGTAAGGGAGATACCAAGCCGGCCCAACTGATGTATCAGAGTCTGGCCGACATGGCGTGCGAGCGCATCACCTCGGCGATCACCCAGACCATGCAGGACACCAATGCCATCAAGGTGATCCTCGACCCTTACAATTCCACCGGATCCACACGAAACGTGAAATTCAACACGTCGCGCACCAACCGCTGGCGCACCGACTCGCGCCGCTGCCATATCAACTGGGTGATCCTCGATAGCGACTGGGAAGCCGAGTTCTGCCGGGTGGCCCAGTCCCATCCCCGCGTGCGCGCCTATGCCAAGAACCACAACCTGGGTCTGGAGGTTCCGTATCTCTATGGTTCGCAGCCGCGCAAGTATCTGCCCGATTTCATCGTGCTGGTCGACGACGGCCACGGCCCCGATCGGGAAGGCAAGGACGATCTGCTGCACCTCATCGTCGAGATCAAGGGCTACCGCCGCGAGGACGCGCGCGACAAGAAGCGGACCATGGACACGCTTTGGGTGCCGGGCGTCAACCACAATGGCCAGTACGGCCGCTGGGCCTTCGCGGAGTTCACCGACGCTTTTCAAATCGAGAGCGGCTTCGCCGACCGTATAGAATCGGAGTTCACGAAAATGATCGATTCCCTGACCGTGCAGCCAGCATAACGAACGATGGCTAAGAAAACCTCGCAGCACAAGAAAAGGGCGCCCGAGAAAAAGAAGACCGTCGTGACACTCACTCACGAGGAGGCTTCGCGGAAGAACATTCCCACCGCGGAGTTTCAGTCCGTGATGCACACCGAGGAACAGGCTCCCATCCGGGTGACATTCGATCGTGGCGTGGCTGCTCTCAAACAGGAAAAGGCGCACCGCAACCGCGACCTGGACCCGCAACTGGTCTGGCGCGGGAAGGACGAGCAGGACTGGTCCGACCTGGTCACCTACGCCCCGCCGCTCTACATCCAGGAAAAGGTTCACCCCAAGGCTCTGATCGACGACCTGACGCGCCGCACCGCTGCTGGCGCGCAGGAGGCCGAGGACCAGTACGATCTGTTCGCCGACTTCAATGGCGTGCCCGAAGGCAACGCCAAGACCGAGTTCTACCAGCACGACGCCAACTGGTCGAACCGCATGATCCTCGGCGACAGCTTGCAGGTTATGGCGTCGCTGGCCGAGCGCGAGGGGTTGCGCGGCCAAGTGCAGTGCATCTACATCGATCCGCCATACGGGATCAAGTTTAATTCGAATTTTCAGTGGTCGACGACGAGCCGGGATGTGAAGGACGGGAACGTCGAGCACATTACACGTGAGCCGGAACAGGTAAAGGCGTTCCGGGACACGTGGCGGGATGGGATTCACTCCTATTTGACTTACCTGCGGGATCGGCTTACCGTCGCTCGGGATCTGCTTTCAGATTCTGGATCGGTCTTCGTTCAGATCGGCGACGAGAACGTTCATCGGGTCAGGGCGTTAATGGATGAGGTGCTGGGCGACGAGAATTGCGTATCTCAGATCGCTTTTCGAAAAACTACCGGTAAAGGAAGTCAGGGCTTAGACAGCACGTATGACACACTCCTCTGGTATACAAGGAACCGCGGGCTGCTGAAGTATCGACCCCAATACGAAGAACGAATATCAGAAGAAGATCAAAACGCTCCGTTCATCGATCTGCAGGATGGGACGCGGCGACAACAAACGAAGGCGGAAGTGAACGGTGAAATTCCACTGCCGGAAGGAGCTAAGGTCTTTCGAGCAAATCCGATCACTAATCAGAGACCGCCACAAGGGGAAGACCTACGTGAGTACGTTCTGTCCGGGAGAAGGTTCATGCCCGGCACCGGAACATTTCGTACTGACGGGCCCGGAATGAAACGGCTCGATTTCGCGCGACGCCTAATCGGTATCGGCAACACACTTCGATTTGTTAGGTTCGCAGCAGACTTTCCGTTCAGCCCGATCAACAACATTTGGGATGATACCCGTCAAAGCGGATTTGCTGAACCGAAAGTGTACGTCGTTCAAACTGTGCGCCGGGTTATTGAACGGTGTGTTCTCATGACCACGGATCCTGGCGATCTTGTTCTCGACCCCACCTGCGGCTCCGGCACAACGGCCTACGTCGCCGAACAGTGGGGCCGCCGCTGGATTACCATCGACACCTCCCGCGTCGCACTTGCACTGGCCCGTGCGCGCATCATGGGCGCCCGGTATCCTTACTATCTGCTCGCCGACAGCAAGGACGGCCGGCAGAAGGAAGCTGAAATCACGAAGTCGATTCCCTCGGACGCACCCATGCACGGCGACATCCGCCAGGGATTCGTCTATGAGCGAGTGCCGCACATCACACTAAAGTCTATCGCCAATAACGCTGAAATCGACGTGATCTGGGAGAAATTCCAGATGACGCTCGAACCCCTACGCGATCAACTCAACGCAGCTCTAACTCAGAAGTGGGAAGAGTGGGAAATCCCGCGTGAGGCGGAAGCCGAATGGTCCGAGCAAGCAAAGAAGCTACATGCCGAATGGTGGCGCCAGCGCATCGCGCGGCAAAAGGAAATCGATGCCTCCATCATGGCCAAGGCGGACTTCGAGTATCTCTATGACAAGCCCTACGACGATAAGCGCAAGGTGCGTGTGGCCGGTCCGTTCACCGTGGAGAGCCTTTCGCCCCATCGCGTGATGGGGGTCGATGAAGACGACGAGCTGATCGACGAACAGGCCGGGCGCAAGGGCTCGGCGCGTACCGGTGAGGACGAACAAGGCTTCATCCGCATGATCCTCGAAAATCTCAAGACGGCGGGTGTCCAGCAGGCACACAAGGACGACAAGATCGCCTTCACGGCGATCACACCATGGCCCGGCAATTATATCTGCGCTGAGGGGCGCTACGTGGAGGGCGAGGCCGGCGCCGAACGGCGTGCGGGGATTTTTATTGGTCCCGAGTTCGGCACTGTGTCGCGCCCCGACCTGGTCTCGGCCGCTCGCGAGGCGGGTGATGCGGGCTTCGACGTGGTGGTAGCGTGCGCCTTCAACTACGACGCACACTCCTCGGAGTTCGACAGGCTGGGCCGCGTTCCGGTCCTGAAGGCCCGCATGAACGCGGACCTGCACATGGCCGGCGACCTGAAGAACACCGGCAAGGGGAATCTGTTCGTGATCTTCGGCGAGCCGGATATCGACATCCTGGATGCAAGCGAGGGTCAGATTCAGGTGAAGATCAAGGGCGTGGATGTGTTCCATCCGAACACAGGAGAGGTGAGCAGCCAAGGGGCGGACGGGATCGCCTGCTGGTTTATCGATACCGACTACAACGAAGAAAGCTTCTTCGTGCGGCACGCCTACTTTCTGGGGGCGAACGATCCATACAAGGCGCTGAAGACGACCCTCAAGGCCGAGATCAACGAGGAGGCCTGGGCGACGCTCCACAGTGATACTTCGCGGCCGTTCTCGAAGCCGAAATCGGGACGAATCGCCGTCAAGGTCATCAATCATTTGGGCGATGAAGTGATGAAGGTGTTCCGCGTGGTTTGACCCGGCTGGCTGATGGATTTTCGCATCGCCGACACGTTCACCGACAGCCTCGCCAGACTGACTGGCGATGAGCAGAAGGCCGTCAAGACGACGGCGTTCGATCTCCAATTGAATCCGGCTCATCCGAGTCTGCAATTCCACAGGCTCGACAAGCCCAAAGACCGCCGATTCTGGTCGATTCGGGTGAACAGCGATGTCCGGCTGATCGTGCATAAGACCGAATCCAGCCTGCTGCTCTGCTACGTGGGCCATCACGATAACGCTTACCAATGGGCGGAGCGCCGGAAGCTCGAAACTCACCCCAAGACCGGCGCGGCGCAGTTTGTCGAGATCCGAGAGACGGTACAAGAGATCACCGTCCCCCGATACGTTGAAGTGGAACAACCGGTCGCCGCTCGTATCACACCTCCGAAGCAACCTCTGTTCGCCGCCATCTCGGAAGAGGAGTTGTTGGGGTATGGCGTGCCGCCAGAGTGGCTGGCCGATGTTCGCCGCGCCGATGAGGACACGCTGCTGGAACTCGCGGACCACCTGCCCAGTGAGGCCGCCGAAGCTTTGCTCGATCTGGCCACCGGCGTCGCGCCCAAGATCGCAAAGCCAGTAGCTGTTGGAGCGGATCCGTTTGCGCATCCCGACGCCCAGCGACGCTTCCGCGTGGTGGCCAACGTAGAGGAGTTAGAGCGCGCACTCGACTTCCCATGGGACAAATGGACGATTTTCCTTCATCCCGCGCAGCGCGGATTGGTTGAGCGTAACTATAGCGGCCCAGCGAGAGTAGCCGGATCGGCGGGAACTGGGAAGACCATTGTGGCCCTTCATCGGGCGGCGTGGCTGGCTCGACAGAATCCTGACGCCCGAGTGCTGCTCACGACGTTTTCGGACGCGCTGTCGAATGCGCTTCAGGCGAAGCTTCGGTGCCTGATCGGAAATGAGCCTCGACTGGGCGATCGACTGGAAGTACATTCGGTGAACGCGATCGGGCGCCGGCTGTACGAGGTGCACTTCGGGCGGCCGAAAATCGCGTCGCGGGAGCAGATTCGGGAGTTGATCGAGGCCGCCGCAGCGGTGGTCGAGGATCACAAGTTCTCCCAGTCCTTCCTGATGACCGAGTGGGAGCAGGTGGTTGACGCCTGGCAGTTGGCCTCTTGGGAAGGCTATCGTGATGTAACGCGATTGGGGCGCAAGACGCGGCTCCAAGAGAAACAGCGTGCCGTCTTGTGGTCGATCTTCGAGCGCGTGCGGACAGCTCTCCGGGATCGGGGTCTCGTGACGTACTCGGATTTGTTCAGCCGGGTCGCTGGGAAGCTTGCCGAGGGTGGGCATCCACCCTTCCAATTCGCGGTGATCGATGAGGCGCAAGACGTAGGAGTGGCGCAGCTCCGCTTTCTGGCGGCATTGGGCGGGAGCCGGCCGAACAGCCTGTTCTTCGCAGGCGACCTCGGCCAGCGGATCTTCCAACAACCGTTTTCCTGGAAGGCGATGGGCGTCGACATTCGAGGGCGCTCCCCGACCCTCCGGATCAATTACCGGACATCACACCAGATCCGCATGCAAGCTGATCGTCTGCTGGGTCCTGAACTATCTGACGTGGACGGCAACACAGAGAACCGCCGGGGCACGATTTCCACATTCAATGGTCCGCCTCCGGACATTAGGATCCTGGATACTCAGGCCAACGAGATCCTGGTCGTGGCGGATTGGCTCGTGGCCCGAAAGAACGAAGGCATCGTGCCACACGAAATCGGTGTGTTCGTACGCTCCGCCGCCGAGCTGGCCCGCGCCCGCTCCGCGGTTGAAGCCGCGGGCTTGCCGTTCAAAGTCCTCGACGACCGCGTCGAGACAACGACCGGCAAGGCTTCTATCAGCACGATGCACCTCGCCAAGGGACTGGAATTTCGCACGGTAGTGGTGATGGCTTGCGACGATGAAGTGATCCCGCTGCAGGCGCGGATCGAAACGGTTTCTGACGATTCGGATCTGGAAGAGGTCTACAACACGGAACGCCATCTGCTCTACGTTGCCTGTACTCGTGCGCGGGATCATTTGTTGGTGACGGGCGTCGAACCGGCATCGGAGTTCTTGGACGATCTGCGGAAGTGATTACTTAAGGAGGAATCCTCTGTGCTCTATGAATTTACTAAGACTGCAATCACAAAGCTGCCGGAGACGACGTTTGGCAGTCAGGCGATCACCGAGCGGACTGATCTCCAACGGCTCCTGAAGCAGCACATTGAGGTCATAGCGACAGACACGCTAATCATCGCCGAAGAGTTCAGCGAATGGGGCGACAGTAAGAGGCGAATTGATCTGTTGGGGCTGGATCGAGACGCCAATCTCGTCGTTATCGAGCTTAAGCGCACTGAGGATGGCGGCCACATGGAACTGCAGGCCATAAGATATGCAGCTATGGTATCGACGATGACGTTCTCGAAGGCTGTCGAGGTGTATTCCCTCTATCTAATCGCCAACGGGAGCGTGGACAACGCAGAGAGTACGATCCGGGCGTTCCTCGACTGGGACGCCGCGAACGAGGATAAGTTCGCGCAGGACGTGAGGATCATGCTAGTCTCAGCGGAATTCTCAAAGGAGATTACGACCTCGGTACTTTGGCTCAACGAGCACGATTTAGATATCCGGTGTGTACGGCTACGACCGTACGCCTTAGATTCTCGGGTCCTGTTGGACGTTCAGCAAATTATTCCGCTGCCTGAGGCAGATTCGTATACCGTACAGCTAAAGAAGAAAGCCGAAGAGAGTCGGCAGAGCCGGCGCTTTGAGCCTGATTTCTCCAAATACGATCTCACCGTTGGAGGCATTACTGTCGCTAATCTTACGAAAAGGGCACTCACTCACGAAACGGTACGGGCGGCGCTCTCCAAAGGGGTGTCCCTAGAGCAGATTGCGGCTTTAATGCCTCCCAACAAATGGATTTCCGTAAATGGTGAAGTGGATGCGGAAGAGTTTCGAGAGAAGGCAGCAAACCTACAGGCGAAGTTAGGAGGGCGGTATGATTTGCGTCGCTATTTTTGCGAAGACGGTGAGCTTTTCCATGCTTCGGGACGTACATATGCACTTAGTAATCAGTGGAGTGTAAACACGATCTCAATCGTCGATCAGCTGATCGCGCTGATGCCCTCAGGAACAGCAACTTACTCGAAAGCTAGTGAATGACCGATGAACGGAGTCTGTCACACCGCAAGCCTTAGTTTGATGGCATCATTCGGGGCATGAACCAAGTCCTGCTTTGTGCCGAGATACCGCTCGGTCGTCTGCACCGAAGCGTGGCCCAGCAGCAACTGGATCTGCTCAAGCTCGCCACCACCGGCCCGGCATAACTTGGCGCAGGTGCGGCGAAGATCGTGCGGCGCGATTCCAGAGACACCGGCGACATCGGCATACGGTTTGATGAGCTGCCAGACGACTTTCTCCGATAGAACCTCGCCGCTCACTCGGTCCGCGCGGTTCACGGGCCGGAACACGCGTCCATCCTCCGCCAGCGCGACAGAAGTCCACGCATCGATCGCAACCTTCACCCAGTTCGGCATGGGCGCGGTTCGGACCCGACCGTGCTTCCCCACCAGATCAACGATGCACCACCGACCATCCCGTTGCTGAACGTGGGTGAAGCTGAGCGCAGCCACCTCGGATCGCCGTAGCCCGCAGCCGAGAAGTACGACCAAGATTGCGCGGTCGCGCAGCCCCCTCACGGTCGTCACGTCCGGCGCGCTCAGCAAAGCCTGCGCTTGCCGCAGCGACAGCCAGTTCCCGGTGCGGATGCCTTGCGTTTTCGCGCTCTTCAGACGTGCAATGCCGGCTGCCAGCTCGGGAGCCAAAAGGCCGTTGTCTGCAGCCTCGCCAGCCAGCTTACGAATCGCTGACATTCTAATAATGATGGACGACGAACCGAGCTTGCGGTCCTCCAGCGATACCCGCCAGGCGCTCACCGTGGCCTTGGTGAAGCCGGACCGGGGCGCCTGCTGGAACCAGCCCAGGAACTCATCCAGCGCCATGTTGTACACGCGTTTTGTAATCGGCGAGGAGACGCTGTCGAGCACGAGCGTCTTCAGTTTCTCCCACCCGGCAATCTTCTGAATCGCAATCAAGTCGGTCATTTTAGGTCCATTGTTGGGCATTATCGGTAGTCATCTGGACATTACCTCTGGGGGCGATGGGACATCAAGCGCAGAAATCTCTCAAGCGCAATCGATGGTCCGACGCCTAGGGGCTTCCCGGTAAACCAGACAAGTGCCCTCAAAGCGCTATCTGCGCTAAACGACGCAGTCCGCTAGGTCCTACATCCTAGGTAAACTCTCGCATTCTCATAGGGGTAGGTGCTGTCAAGCTTTGGCGGGTAGCGTGCTATTCTGAAGCCGGAATGCGACGTGGCATTCACATCGCCGTCAGCCTGATCGCAGTGATTCTGCTTATCAGGCCCTTTGACTGCTTCGCGGCCGCCACCCCAAGTCGCCAAGCTGTGGATTGCTGCCTTAAAGGCAAGTGCGTTCCGACCGCGAACTCAGACGAGTGCTGCAAGAACACCGCACCGGACGATAATCAGCTTACGCCGTCGAAAGCAACTGAACACTCGTCTCCCCTGATCGCACTAACAGTGGTGCACATCCCCACCCTCGTCTCCCCAACATTTCTGGCTGTCGGCGACGCGGTGAGTCATCCGCCGCCTGGCATTCCCTTAACGTCCCCAAGTCTGCCGCTTCTCATCTAGAACCCCTCCTGTGGTGTGCCTTCGCACACCCATTTGTCTCCGTTTCAAAGTCAGTTAATCGGACACGTTTGCCCGGACGGGCAACGGAGGAGGTTTGGATGAGAAGTAGTTTCAAGATTTCAGCAACGATCGTACTGAGCGCGGTTCTAGCGAATGCCGCCCAATCCGAGCTCTGGCAAGCTCCGGCGAAATGGCATCGCCTATTGAAAAAAACCGTTCCCGGAACTCTGGTGCTCGATGATGCGGGCGTGGAATTCCATTCGCCCAAGTTCAACCAACGCTGGGGATATATTGACATCCACAGTTTCGATCTCTCAGCGCGGGAACTCACTCTGGACAGTTACCAGAATCGTCCTTGGCACGCACCTGGCGAACAACGCTATCAGTTCACCTTGAGCGAGCCAATGCCTCCAGAGATCGCCGCTCAACTTGCCGCGCGTGTCGGGAAACCAGTGCGCAACGGCGTCCCACTACCAAGCGTGGCGGTACTGTCCGAAATTCCGGCCCATCGCCGGATGTGGTCCGGCGGCAGCAACGGGACACTGCGCTTGAAAGATACCGGCATTGACTATGTAACCGAGAATGGCCGGGACAGCCGGTCTTGGCGGTGGGCGGATATCCAGACCATCGCGAATCCGAATCCGTACGAGTTTCGCGTAACGGCCTATCGCGAGACGGTTGAGTTCGACTTGAAGCAGCCGCTCGCACCCGTCGTATTCGAACAAATGTGGGATCGCCTTTACGCGGCTGACCTCAACCTGTCCGTTGGCGGAGCGGAGGCACACCGATGAGAATCTTCTTGGCCGGTGTTATCGTGCTCTTCTTAGTCCCGGGCTTGCCTGCGGCCGACTTGCCGACGCCGCTCTCGGCCTTGCTGGACGAAGCTACCCGCAGCAATCCCGACATTCTGGCGACTAGGCTCGGTTGGCAGGCGGCAACACAAGTTCCCTCTCAGGTCTCCACGCCGCCTGATCCGCAAGTCACGCTCCAGCATGTTTCTGTCGGTAGTCCGCGACCTTTTGCCGGATACAGCAACAGCGACTTCGCCTACATCGGATTCGGAGTATCCCAGGATCTTCCGTATCCGGGAAAGCTGAAGCTCAAGGGTGAGGCCGCGCAGCAGGACGCCGCGATAAGCCGGGACAAGCTCGAAACCGTGCGGCGCTCCGTCCTCCAACAAGTCAAGGAAGCGTACTACCAGATCGCGTACATCCAGCAAACTCTGGAAGTGCTCGACCGGAACGGCACACTTCTTGAACAGGTAGAAAAGATTGCCGACGCTCGCTATCGGGTTGGTGAGGGCAGTCAGCAGGACATTCTGAAATCACAGCTAGAACGCACCAAACTGCTGCGGGAGGTCGCCCATCACCACGAGCTGATGAATTCGCAGCAGGCGCTGCTTCGAAAGCTGCTGAACCGGCCGCCGGGCTCGCCCGACATTTCGACGGAACCACTGGTGGAGACCCCGCTGGTCTACACGTCGGACGAGCTGTTGGCCAAGGTTAGGACCGAAAACCCGGAGGTCGCCAGCCAACAGGAGACGGTGAAGAAGCAAAGTCTTCAGGTAGAGATCGCCCGCAAAGACCGCTATCCGGATTTCAGCGTGCAGTACATGTGGCAGCACACGGCCGAGCCGTTCCGCGATTACTACATGCTCAGCGTCAGCGCTCGTATTCCGATTTACCGCCGCCGAAAGCTCAATCCGGAGATGACGCAGGCCGTGGGAGAACTCAACCGTTCACGGCGCGAATACGAGAGTCAGATTCAAACCGCTTACTTCGATGTTCGCAATCAATATCTTGATGCGGAGACGGCCTCGCAGATGCTTAAGATCTACCGCGAAGGACTGATTCCACAAGCGCTGGCAGCCTATCAGTCCGGGCTTACGTCGTATCAGGGCGGCGGCGTCGATTTCGAAACCTTGTTTTCTTCCTTCCTGGATGTCCTCAATTTCGACGGGGAGTACTGGAAGACCTTGATGGAACACGAAACAGCTCTGGCTCGAATCGAGCAGATCACCGGCGTGCCACTGAATTGAGGAAATAACCATGCAACGCTATCGAATCGCTTTCTTCATCACCCTCACGGCAGCGGTCCTGCTTGCCGCAGGCGTAGTCCTGCTTTGGCTCGATCCTCAAGCGCTCAAGACGCGGATCTCCTCAGTTGTGTCCCGGGCACCTTCCAGTCCAGAAACGGCGCGCTCGGAAACCACAACCTCAGAACCGGCTCTAGTGCCGGTGTCCCTGACGCCTCAACGGATGCAGAGCATCGGTGTCAAAACAGGCACCGTGGAGTATCGGCAGGTTCACGATGAAATCCTAACCACCGGCAACGTCGAAGTGGATGAGACGCGACTCGCCGAGGTGCAGGTTCGTTTCGCCGGCTGGATCCAGAAGGTTTACATCGACTCCACGTTCAAGCCAGTGCAAAAAGGGCAGCCGCTTTTGACGATCTACAGTCCTGAACTGGTCAGGACCGAAAACGAATACCTGCTGGCGAAGCAGAATCGCGGGCTCCTGGCGCAAAGCACGATTCCCGGCGTCGCCTCGGGAGCAGGCACTCTCGTGTCTTCCGCGATAGAACGGCTGAAGCAATGGGGGCTACCAGAACACGACATTCAAGAGCTGGAAGAGACGGGACAGGCCAAACGCGATCTGGAAATTGACTCCCCCGCGTCGGGACTGATCATCGAGCGAAACGCCCTTCCCACCATGTATGTGCAGCCGGGTACAAAGCTTTACTCGATTGCAGATCTATCCACCGTGTGGGTTTACGCCCAGCTCTTTCAGAACGACATCGGACGAGTAAAGGTGGGAGATTCCGCGGTCATCACGGTGGACTCCTATCCGGGACGCACGTTCCCCGGGCGAGTGAGTTTCATTTCGCCTCAACTTGACCAGACAACTCGTACTGCGAAAGTACGCCTCGAAATCGCCAATCCGGACATGAAACTTTCGTTGGGCATGTTCGTCAACGTGAAACTCGCCTTGGCACTGGGGCGCCAACTGGTGATTCCAGCATCCGGAGTCTACCAGTCCGGGACACGCCAAATCGCCTTCGTTGTTAGTACGGAGGACCATGGCGATGAGCACTTTGAGCCACGCGAGATCGAAACCGGCGCGCGGGCTGGCGAGGATTTTGTCGTAACCAAGGGGCTGAAAGCCGGAGAGCGGGTCGCAACGTCCGCGAATTTCCTGCTGGATTCCGAAAGCCAGCTTCAGGCAGCGATGGGCTCGTTTGCTCCACCGCCGCCCGGCGTCGGCGCCGCAGCCGCAGCAAATGCCCCGCAGGTATCTCTCGACTATTCATCAAGCCCCTCCACTCCCCGGCTTGGCACCAACACGCTTCGTGTGAAGCTGGCTGGACCGGACGGCGCTCCGATCACCGGCGCGCAAGTAACCGTGACGTTCCTGATGGCGGCCATGCCGGCGATGGGAATGCCAGCGATGCGCAATGTCGCCACACTCAGCGAACACGCCGGAGGAGTTTACGAGGGCCCGGTCCAGATTCAAATGGGCGGAACTTGGCAGGTTACGGTGCTTGCCACAAAGAACGGTCAAACCATCGCCCAGAAGCAGCTCTCTGTGACGGCTGAAGGGGGCACGCAGTGATCAGCCGGTGGATCGACTGGTGCGCACGCAACCGCTTCCTGGTCTTCGCGGGGACGCTTGCCCTGGTTGTGGCCGGTATCTGGGCGATGCAGCGTATTCCGCTCGATGCTCTACCCGACATCTCCGATGTCCAGGTGATTATCCACACCAGTTGGAATGAACCGCCCCAGATTATCGAGGACCAGGTCACCTATCCGATCGTCACGGCTTTACTCGCGGCCCCCCGAGTGAAGGGCGTCCGTGCCCAAACCATGTTTGGCGACTCATACGTGTTCGTCGTCTTCCAAGATGGGACCGATCTTTATTGGGCACGCTCCCGAGTACTGGAATACTTGCAGCAGATCCAGGGACGCTTGCCGAATGGAGTGAATCCGACGCTCGGCCCGGATGCGACCGGCGCGGGTTGGGTATACGAGTACTTGCTGGTGGATCACAACCATCGCTACAGCCTGGCGGATCTGCGAAGCCTTCAGGATTGGTACTTGCGTTATCAGATCGCGACTGTCCCTGGGGTGGCCGAGGTGTCCAGCATCGGGGGCTTCGTTCGCCAGTACCAAGTTCGGCTGAACCCGGACAAGCTCCGCGCCTACAACATCGCGCTTTCGACAGTCATTGACCGTGTACGCGACAGCACCAACGAAGTGGGCGGCAGGCTTATCGAGCTCGGGGGCGCTGAGTATATGATTCGCGGCCTGGGCTATCTGCGGTCGTTGTCGGACCTGGAAACCGTGCCCGTGGCGACCAAGAACGGTACGCCGGTTCTGGTTCGGGATCTCGGAAGCGTTGCGTTCGGCCCGGATATCCGCCGCGGCGTGGCGGAATGGAATGGCGAAGGAGAAACCGTTGGCGGCATCGTTGTGATGCGGG
>JAICXC010000136.1 GCA_025980665.1 Bryobacteraceae bacterium | reverse complement strand
GTGTTCGAGGCGGGCCGAAAGAGTTGTGCCATAGGGTAGGGCTACCAGTTAAAGTGCGAGTACCAAAGGGAGATTATAGAACGGTTGTTTCCAGAAATCTTCTGTTTTCGCAATAATAACTCTCGCGAAGGTATAAAAATTTGGTTGGGGCTGGAAGGGGAATGCGAAGAGGCGCTTGGGAGGGCTCGGACAACTCCGTAATAGACGGAGATAATGCAGCGGGCAGATGAATCAAGTGCGCCCGCGACGGAAAGGCCGGTCAGACTCCGGGAGAGCCTGGATAAAAAGCACTAGATGCTACTCAGCGCCTAACGTTCGAATCGGATCAATACGCGCGGCGCGCCACGCCGGAACAGAGCTAGCCGTAACGGCAACAAAGAAGACCAGGCCAATGACACCGGCAAAGATCAAAGGATCCGCGGCCGTCACCCCGACTAACATCCCCGACAAAAATCGTGAAAGCAGGAATGCCGCGGCAATTCCTGCAACTATTCCGACCATCGTGATTCGCAAGCTCTGATTTAGAATCAGCCCAACCACGCTTCTTCGACTTGCGCCGATTGCCATGCGCAAGCTGATTTCATAGGTGCGCTGCGATACCGCATAAGACATCAATCCATAGAGCCCGATGGCAGCTAAAAGCAGGGCAGCCGACGCGAAGCTGAGAAACACCCAAATTGTCGAACGAAAGCCTGAGATAGAGTTCCCGACAATATCAGTCAAGCTCGTCACTCGTCCCACCGGTATATTGGGATTGGCACTCACGGCCACGCGGTGAAGCTCCGCCGGCACTTGTTCGGCAGTCGCGGTAGTCTTCACCAACAGGTCCATCACAGCAGGAATTTGTCCGTTGGCCTCTATGCCAGCTTGCGCGTAGGGCATATAGATCGCTCCGCTGATTGAACCCGGAGAGTGGTTGGCCAAGTCGAATTGCCTGACGTCGGCGACTACTCCGATCACAGTCCTCCAGTTCGTCTCCCCTGTTTTTTTGATGTGCTTGCCGATTGGATTGACGCCCTTCCAAAAGCGTCTTGCGGTTGAGGCGGAAATCAGAATCACCGGCGAAGAATTCGGCCCATCCGCCTCGGTGAACATTTTCCCCGAGATCAGCGGAATGTGCATCAGCCGAAAATAGCTTGGAGTGACGGCCCCGGTCCAGAGCATCGGCGAGGGAAACTCAGCCGTTCTGGGATGATCCTCGACGTCCGCCGGAATTGCTGGGAGCTGACCATCCAGCGGCACAGTGTTGGCGATAGCTGCATCCACGACCCCGCCTAAACCTCGCGCATCGGCAATCAAACGGGTGTAGAAGGCAATGCATGATTCGCGTTGCGCGCAGAATGACTCATTCGGGCTGACCTTGACGGTAAGAATTCGTTGAGAATTGAAGCCAGGATTGACTGTGGTCAGATCGTAAAGGCTTTTCATCAGCAGACCCGCCCCAACTACCAGAACCACGGTCAATGCGATTTCGCCGGCAATGAGCCAGGTCCGCAGCGCGATCCATGTCGTGCTTGCCGAGCGCTGGCTGCCGCTCTTCACCGCCTCAACCAGGTCTAACCTTCCGGCATTTAGCGCGGGAACAATCCCAAATGACAAACCGGTGAGTACAGATAACGCAGCGGCGAAGAGGCAGACACGCCAGTCCAAGCCGACCTCCGCCATGCCTGGAATTTGTGCCGGAACCACGGCTCGAAATAGCGAAAGCGAAATAACTCCGAGTACAACGCCGATCAAGCCCGCCACCAAGGCAAGCACGACGCTTTCAGTCAGCAATTGACGCACAATTCTCGCGGTTCCTGCTCCGAGCGCCGCGCGCATAGCCACTTCCTTCCGTCGAGCGGTCGCGCGCGCCAGCAGCAGACTTGCCACGTTGGCACACGCAATGACCAGTACGGCGGCCACTGCGCCGAAAAGGATGAATAGCCGGGTCCTGGTGTCTCCGGCCAAATCGGACTGGAGTGAGATCACAGTGGAATCGGCATTCCAGTGCCTCGGCATAGGCCAAGGGAAGAGTTTCCAGACGCCAGCGGCAAGCGAATGAATTTCGACCCTCGCCTGCTGCATATTGACTCCCGGCCGCAGCCTGGCTATAAGCGGCACAAACTCTCCGCCCCAATATTCCACCGTATTGCGAGGGTCGATTCTGGTCGGAATCCAGAATTGCACGGTTGTGGAGGGAAAGGAAAAGCTCGCAGGCGTTACGCCGACCACGCGGCGGTCGACGCCGTTCAGAGTAATGGTCCGGCCAATAACGGCGGGATCTCCGCTGAATTTAGCCTTCCATAACTCGTGACTTAGGATGATCACGCCGTCGTTTCCCGGGCGATCTTCGCCGCTCTCGAATGTACGTCCTCTTTCGACCGACGCTCCGATGACGGTAAAAAAATTCGCTGAAATCTCACTTCCCGTAATCCGGGATGCGGGGCCCACGCCCGTCAGGTTGAACTCCGAACCCGGACTAACGAACGCGATGTCGACTGTTTTGGAATGTTGCTGGAAATATTCCAGGATCGCCTTGGGATAGAGCTGTGTAATTCGCACCAGCCGGTCAGGCGCCCGGAACGGCAACGGCTTGATCAGCAAGGTATCGATGATGCTGAAAATTGCAGTATTTCCCGCGATGCCCAGCGCAAGCGAGAGTATCGCGATACTGGCGAAAGCCGGGTTCCGCCTGAAAACGCGCAGCGCATAGCGGATATCGCGCAGCAAATCGTCGATCGATAGAAAGCCCCACATGTCTCTGCTCTCCTCTTTCGCAAGCGTCAAATTGCCCATTTCCAGACGGCTCTTTTCCAGCGCTTTTCCGTCTCCTGGTTCTGTTTCGGCGGATTCCTTTAAAGAGACGTGGAGTTCCAGCTCTTCGGCAAGTTCCCGGCTGAGACGGTCCCGCTGCGCCCAAAACCAAAGCCGTCGCCATAAGCGCCCCAAAGCGTAGAACATACAATCACGCCATTTCGAGAACTCTTCGAATCGCACCGATCATTCGCTCGAAGTCCTTACGCTCCGTGGCAAGCTGTCTTCGCCCGGCCGCCGTCAGGCTGTAATAGCGGGCGCGACGGTTGTTCTCGGATGCGCCCCACTCGGCCCTCACCCAGCCATTTATGCGGAGCCGCTGCAACGCCGGGTAGAGCGAGCTTTCACCGACCTGGAGAACGCTATCCGAGATTTGCTTTAGCCGCTGAGCGATACCGTAGCCGTGCATAGGTCCGGCGGCGAGGACGCGAAGAAGTAAAAGGTCAACAGTCCCCGGCATTAACTCGGGCGGCGCTACTCTTCTTTCCATCGGCTACTGATGGGAGTGTCGCAAATTTGAACCGGAGCTGTCAACTCCCATCGGCAGGTGAGGGGAGGAGGCTACGCGCGGCTCAGTTTCGAGTTTTGCGCGAATTTCGATGGAAATGCTGAGCATAAGCTTTCAAGCCGGCACGGCACTAGTTTCAGCCAAGTCGAGGCTGCGGTTTGGACATTACGACGCCCTGTACGAAAGGAGGGACAAAGGTGTTGACAGGCGGGAAGAGTTCCTCTAAGCTTAGCCTAGCTAAATATGCACCTAGGTACCTATGCCTAAGAGCCCCAACGACAAATTGCAAGGAACCCTTACGCTATTGGTCTTAAAGACCCTGAACACGCGTGGCCCTTTGCACGGCTATGGATTATGCGAACACATCCGCTCGGTATCGGATGAATTGCTGCAGGTGGAAGAAGGCTCGCTTTACCCTGCGCTGCATCGGATGGAACAGGACCACTGGATTTCTTCGAAATGGGAGATCACGAACAAGGGCCGCCAAGCGAAATTCTATTCGATAACAGCGAAGGGCAAAAAACAATTGGCGGAAGAGAACGAAAGCTGGGCGCGCCTGACGCGGGGCGTGATGCGAGTGCTGACTTACTCGTAAAGCAGGTTTGAAAAATGGCCTGGTACCTGCGATGGCGGAACGTATTTCGTGACGATGCCCTCAGCACGGAACTGGATGCTGAGTTAGCGTACCATCTGGCCGAAACCGCAGACCGGCTCATCGAGGCGGGAATGCCGGAAGCGGCAGCACTGATCGCAGCCCGGCGGCAACTGGGCAACTACACCATACAAAAGGAACGAGCTCGAGATATGAACGTCGCTACATGGCTGGATCAACTGCGGGCGGACGCGGTGTATGGAATCAGGCAACTAAAGCAGAGTCCCGGATTTACTGCGGTTGCGGTGCTCTCTCTTGCGCTGGGGATTGGAGCGAATGCGGCTATTTTTCAGCTGGTGAATGCGATTCGCTTGAAACTGCTGCCTGTGAAGGATCCCGAGCAACTGGTTGTCGTCGACTGGAACAAGGATTCCGCGCGCGCTGGATCGTGGTCCACCCGCAGCGCGAACTTCACGTACACGCAATGGGATGTGCTGCAGGCGCAACAAAAGGCGTTCTCAGACATGATCGCCTGGAGCGCGTCACAGTTCGATTTGACAAGCGGGGGTGAGCCGCGCTTTGCACAAGGTCTGTACGTGAGCGGCAGCTTTTTTCCGGCGCTGGGCGTTGGCGCGGAACTGGGCCGTACGCTCGGCGCTTCGGACGACAACGCTACTTGCAATGCAGGAGCGGTCATCAGCGATGCCTTCTGGCACAGGGAATTTGGCGGCGATCCACGTGCGCTCGGGCGGAGGTTGATGCTGAACGGCTATCCAGTTCCGGTGATCGGCGTGACACCGCCATCGTTTTTCGGCGTCGAGGTCGGGCATCGCTATGACGTGGCGATTCCACTTTGTGCAGACCGTCTGATGGCGGAGGACCACAAGGGGCGGATACCAGGCCGGGCTGACTGGTGGCTTTCGATCATGGCGCGTTTGAAACCGGGGTGGACAGTAAAGAGCGCGAGCGCATACCTGTCAGCTATTTCGCCCACCGTTATGCGAATGACCTTGCCGGAGGATTACAAGCCCGGTCTGGCGAAGAAATATCTGGCCGATAAGCTGAATGCGAAAGAGGCCGATAATGGCGTTTCCGATATCCGCGAAGGGTCCGAAAACGCGTTAAACCTGCTACTGTCGATAACCGGACTTGTGCTGCTTATCGCATGTGCAAATCTGGCCAATCTGCTGCTTGCGCGCGCGACCGTGCGGGAGCCGGAAATTGCGGTACGGCTGGCCATAGGCGCTTCGCGGTGGAGAGTGGTGCGGCAGTTGTTAGCCGAAAGCCTGATTCTGGCGGTAAGCGGAGCCGTGCTGGGCGTTTTTGTTGCCTACGCTTTAACCCGCGGACTGATCGCGCTCCTCGAAACGCCGGATAGCCCTACCTTTCTTTCGCTTTCGTGGGATTGGCGCGTTTTGGCCTTCACGGCTGGGCTCGCCATAGGAACATGCTTGCTGTTTGGTTTGGTTCCGGCGCTACGATCGACAGTTCTATCCCCGGCCGCGGCGATGCGTGCGAGCGGGCGTACAGCCACAGCTGGGAGGGAACGTTTTGGTCTGCGTCGCGCTCTGGTAACCGGGCAAGTTGCATTGTCGCTTTTGCTGCTGGTGGGCGCTCTTCTGTTTGTTCGCAGCTTCCACAAATTGCTGACGACGGATGCCGGCTTCAGCCGTGAAGATGTTGTGGTGGTGCAGATCGATTTCAGCAAGGCATCGTACCCCGAAACGCAACGGCTCACGGTTTATCGAAATCTGATTGAGCGGCTAGCGGCGATGCCAGGAGTGATTTCGGCGGCGCAAGTAGGTTTCGCTCCCGTAAGCGGAAGCGGTTGGGACAACAGCATCGGCCCAGAAAACACGCCGGCTGCGGGCAGCAACAAACAGGCGTGGTTTAACCGGGCGGGCCCTGGCTATTTCAAGACCATGGGCATCGGTCTTCTCGCTGGGCGGGAATTCACCGACCACGACAGGGCGGCTTCGGCGAAGGTGGCCATCGTCAATGAAGAATTCGCTCGCAAGTATTTCCATGGCATCAACCCAGTAGGCCACACATTTCATCTGGAAATGGGCGCCGGGAAACCTGAGCCGCTGTTTCAGATTGTCGGCTTAGTGCGGAATACCAAGTATTACGACCTAAAAGAGGAGTTCAGGCCCATTGGCTTCTTCCCCGTGGCGCAAGATGAGCATCCGGGGCCGGGCATGAATGTTGTGCTTCGGATAGCAGGATCGCCGGGTTCCATTATCAGAGGCGCAAAAACGGCGATCGCAGGGGTCAGTTCATCTATCAGTATGCAGATCAGAATGTTCTCAGAACAGTTGAGCGATTCTATGCGCGGCGAGCGAGCCATGGCGATTCTTTCGGGCGCATTCGGAGCGCTTGCCGCTTGCCTGGCAACGCTTGGGTTGTACGGTGTGATGTCGTACATGGTTGCGCGCCGAAGAAAAGAGATCGGTATTCGCATGGCGCTCGGAGCCGATAGGCGCCGGGTCGTCCAACTCGTTCTCAAGGAAGCTGTTTTGCTGCTTGCGATTGGCCTGGCGGCAGGGGTGGCGCTTTCGCTATGGACAGCCCAACTGGCACAGAAGCTACTGTTTGGCGTGCAGCCTCGGGATGCTCTATCGCTTGGGGGCGCCGTTGCGCTTTTGAGCGCGATAGCAATGCTGGCAGGGTACATCCCCGCCCGGCGCGCGGCAGCAGGCGACCCGATGTCGGCCGTGCGGATTGAATAGGAACACGGGTATGAGTCACATCTCGCGGACAAATTGTGACACACTGGAGCCAATCTGGTGAACCTATGAACTTGTTTGCACGTACGGGCGTACTATTCGCGCTTTCTTGTTCGTTGATATTCGCGGCCGATTCCCACCCGACCATTGGCCAGATCCATGACCGTGAGTTATCCATTCTGGAACGGGAACTGGTTCCGTTGGCCGAGGCGATGCCTGCGGACAAATATGATTTTGCGCCTACACAGGGCGCGTTCAAGGGCGTCCGGACGTTCGGGCAACAGATGACCCACGTCGCAGCCGTAATGTATAGCATTTCGGGCACGGTCCTGGGAGAAAAACCGCCCGCAGACGTCGGAACGGGCGAGAACGGACCGGATTCGCTGAAAGGGAAAGACGCCATTGTGAAGTATTTGAAAGATGCGTTCAGCTATAGCCACAAGGCGATGCAGTCGCTCGCGGAGCAGAATTTCTTCGAAATGGTTCCGGCGTATGGAAGTAAAGCGCCCCGCGGACAAGTTGCGAGCGAACTAGTGTGGCACGGTTTCGATCATTACGGACAAGCCGTGGTGTACCTCCGCATGAACGGCATTATCCCGCCGGCCAGCCGCTAATCGCCGCAGGCACTAGCCCAAGATTCATGTTGACATCCGACCCGAGTTGGTCTATCCTCGTGTCGGATGCCTTCCCGACAAGATGACGAGCGAACGAGCCTGCTTCAAGGCACTTTGGACCTGCTGATTCTCCGAACTCTTGTGCTGGGATCTCAGCACGGGCAGGGTATCGCCCGGCTGATCCAACAGCAATCGGAAGACGTTTTCCTGGTGGATCACGGGTCTCTTTACCTTGCTTTGCAGCGGCTGGAAGAAAAGGGCTGGGTTAACGCAAAATGGGGCATCTCAGAAAACAACCGAAGAGCACGTTTTTATGCGTTGACCGCCAAGGGACGGGGGCGATTGACAGACAAGACCAGTCAGTGGAGAAAAATCAGCCGCGCCATGACTCGTATTCTCGGCCCGGAAGAATCAGAGGCATGACATGTTCTGGAAGAAGCGGCGGTCCCCGGAAGACTTAAGAGAGGAAATCGCTTCGCATCTTGCCCATCAAGCCGACGACATCCGCGATCGAGGCAAATGTCCCGATCCCCAAGCGGCAGCCAGACGGGCCTTCGGCAACATCACGGCCTTGGAGGAGGCCAGCTACGAACACCGGCATTGGATGTGGCTTGATCACCTGAGACTGGATTTTCGACAGGCTGTTCGCCAACTGAAAAAAAGACCGGGGTTCAGTGTCATGGTGGTCCTGATATTGGCTCTGGGTGTCGGCGCGAATTCCGCGATCTTCAGCGTTATTCGAGCTGTTCTGTTGCGATCGCTTCCCTACAAAGATTCCGGCCGCCTCGCGATGGTATTTACGGACGACCCGGCGCGTGAACTACACGAAGGCCGCACGTCACTTCTCAACTTCGCCGACTGGAAAAATCAAAACCGCAGTTTCGAAGACATGACAGTCTTCACTCCGCAGACTTTTTTGCTCGGCACCGAGGGATCGCCGGAACGAATGCGATCGGCTCGCGTGCCGGCCAATTTCTGGCCGGTGCTGGGCGTCCGGCCCATACTCGGCCGCGTGTTTACTTCCGATGAAGAGAAACGGGGCGAACGATTAGTCGTTCTCAGTTATGGATTATGGCAACGACAGTTCGCCGGATTGAGGGAAGCGATTGGCGCGAACCTGGTAATGGACGGGCGAAACTATCGGGTTATCGGCGTGATGCCGCCCGAGTTCCGCTTCCCGTTCACGGATACCAGAGTCTGGGAACCAATTACGGCCCATCCCTATTGGGCAACGCGCGACGTGAACGCACCGCGGTCGAATGCAGGCTGGCTTGTCCTGGGCAGGCTGAAGCCCGGCGTGAGTTGGACACAAGCGCGGGAGGATCTCAATGCAATTACGAGCCGGCTCAAGGACGAGTATCCGGCCAATGAATTGCCGGAACACGCCATCATAGTCCCGCTGAAACTCGTCTCGACGGGTCAATATCAACTTTCGCTCTGGCTGCTCTTTGGCTCCGTGGTGGTAATGCTCCTGATCGGATGCGTAAACGTAGCAGGTCTGCTGCTCGCTCGCGGAATCGCGCGTGAACGCGAATTTGCTCTGCGGGAGGCGCTCGGGGCAAAGCGAACCAGGATTGTCGCGCAGCTGGTGACGGAAACGCTTGTGCTTGCGAGCTGTGGCGGCCTTCTGGCATTGCTCCTAGCTGCCGGAATTACACAAGCGATAAAAGTGTATGGCCCTGCTGATATTCCACGACTCTCGGAGACACAGATCGACTGGCAGGTGGTTCTATTTACCACGGGAGTTACGATCTGCACGGCGCTGTTTGCAAGCCTCTGGCCGGTGTTTTATAGCACTCGGCGACAACTGGGCAGCCGCCATTTCACCTCTGGTTCGACACATCGCACGCGGAATTTTCTAGTGATCGGGCAATTTGCGCTCGCGCTGTTGTTGACGACCACAGCCGGCCTATTGATCCACAGCTTCCTGCGTCTTCGTGCGACCGAACTGGGTTTTCGACCCGATCATCTACTCGTGATGCGTATTGACCTTCACGTTGGAAAGACGATCGAGCAACAGGCGAGCTATTTTGAGCGGGCAATCGAGCGAGCTGAGTCGCTTCCCGGCGTGCGCTCTGCGGCAGCAATTTCGGGGTTCCTAAGAACCGATCCCGAAGACTCCGTTGAAATTGAAGGCCACTCGCTGCAACACCCCGGTCCCTGCGAAGACTTGATTACGGGACACTACTTTCAAACGGCGGGAGTCCCATTGCTGAGAGGCCGTACCTTCTCCAGCCACGACCGCCGCGGCTCGTTACCGGTTGCGCTCGTAAACGAAGCGATGGTTCGAGCGTATTGGCCAAATGAAGATCCAATTGGAAAGCGATTCCGCTTTAAAGCGTCGGATCCATGGCTGACCGTTGTTGGTGTCGCCGGCAATATGCGACGCCAGGGGATTGAAAGACCGATTGCACCTCAAGTCTTTCTTCCGCACCGGCAAGGCGAAGACAACATGATGGACGTGATTGTTCGAACAACCGGTAACCCGGCTAAAGTGACAGCCCTGGTCCGCGGCGCAATTCAGACGTTGGATAAAACGGTGGCGAAGTTTAAGGTCTCCACGGTCGATGAGGAACTCGCCCAGCAAACAAGCCAGCGCCGGTTTGACACGTTTCTCGTCGGCAGCTTCGCCTTTGCCGCGTTGTTTCTTTCTGCAATCGGCATTTATGGAATATCGCACCAACTGGTGGTGCAACGAACGAAAGAAATCGCAGTCCGCATGGCGCTTGGTGCGAGACCCAAGGCAGTACAGGTCTTGGTGCTCCGTCAGGGTCTGGCGCTTGCTCTTTTCGGAGCCCTGTTGGGCCTAACAGCCGCTTTGTTCGTGGCGCGATTCGTATCCAAATTGCTTTTTGAAGTTGCTCCCGGGGATCCAATTGCATTGGGAGGCTCTGTGCTGCTGCTATTGGCGATCGCAGGCATTGCGTGCTGGATGCCCTCCGTTCGAGCGGCGCGAATCGATCCGATGCGGGTCTTGCGGCACGAATAATTTGGGTCAGACGGTCCTTTAAAGATCTGTTGCGGTGCCGGAGCGCACCTTATTTCCGGCGATCCCGATCGCCAGACTCAACTCGACCTGCGAGGATCAAAACGACTCGTTCGCGACGCTTGCGGTCGTTTCCGTGGTCATAGAGAGTTAGCGCCCGGTGCCCGGTTTCGTGTTGAACCAGATGCCATTGGGAGCATCGGAACGCGCCGCCACGATGTCCGGCCAACCGTCTCTATCGAAGTCGGCGAAGGCCAGGCCGTACACTGTGCCCTTGCCGTCGTTCCAGGGGACCTCGTGGAAGTTGCGGCCCTGCCCGGTGTTGAAGTATACCAATCCGGGCAACTCCACGTAGCCTACGATGATGTCCGGCCGCTTGTCGCGATTCAAGTCGGCGATCGCCAGGCAGTATGGCGGCCGCTCGGGGCCGGGAAGTCTGACCGGTTCTCCGAAGTGGCGTCCGCCGCGATTAAAGATGACGAAGGTAGTCTTGAGGCGTTCATCGATGATCGCCAGATCGGGCCATCCGTCGCCGTCGAGGTCGCCGGCCGCACCCATGCGAATCCAGGCTTTAGCTGCCCCTACCTTCGTCGAGGTCGGGAAGTGCCCCTTACCGTCGTTCCAAAGCAGGATGCTCTGGCCGCCGTCGCGATGAGGCACGAACAGGTCGAGTGCGCCATCGCCGTCGAAATCCGCCGCTACAATCGAGGTGGCTGATTCGGTCGGGAGCGGCTGGCAAGCCGGGAAATGCCCTTTGCCATCGTTGAGGCAGACGTAACTCGGGGTGGGCACTTGGGGGCCTTTGCCGGGTTTTCCGTCTACCAAGTCCGGATAGTCGCCGCGGTTGGCGGCCACGATATCCGGATAGCCGTCACCGTTCAGATCCGCCAGGGTCACGTACCGTGTGCTCCATTTGGGATCGCCGAACGTGCCGAATTCAGTGAAGTGGCCCTTGCCGTCATTCAGGTAGACAAGTTTGCGATCGGGCGCATCATTGCTGACCACGATGTCCAGGTGGCCGTCGCCATCGACATCGGCCAGCGCGGCCGAATAGGTACGGTCGGGCGCCGTCCCCAGACTATTGGCGATGAAACCGCCATGGCCATCGTTCAAAAGCACGCGATTGAAGAGCGGCCAATGCCGCCCTTTGCCAAGAACGATGTCCGGTAGGCCGTCCCCGTTGACGTCGCCGACGCTCACGCCGGCTGAGGTCTCGGCTTTCTCTTCAAGTAGCAGAACGTGATCGAAAGAACGCAAGAGCGGGGTCGATGCCGGTTGTGCCTGAGCCGACAGAACAGTTGCGAGCAGCACCCATGCTATCGAGCCTACCTTTTTATCTCTGAAGCGCAGATCAAGAACAGGCTTGGACACGATCGCCTCTATAGAGCGATTGTAGTGAGCCCGGATCCGCTGTCGCAGAGGGTTGAGGAATCCAGCGTTTGACCCTAGACGCATCGGGACTTTGAAAAAGGCTTATCGTCGAATGGCCTGGGGCTGAATTCAGAAGCCGGCATGCCAAACATCCAGCCGAAGAGCGGGCAAAACTCGCGCGGCATCACTTGCATATACTCAAGAGCATGTTCGGCGGCATCGAAGCAGGTGGCACGAAGTTCGTCTGCGGAATTGGAACGGGTCCGGAGGACATTCAGACCGCGCAGTTCCCTACGTCATCGCCGGACATCACGCTCAG
>JAICXC010000112.1 GCA_025980665.1 Bryobacteraceae bacterium | reverse complement strand
GGACTCACCGGAGCAACGGGTGCAGCAGGCCCAGCCGGAGCTACGGGACCTACTGGTCTAACGGGACTCACCGGGGCCGCGGGCGGGGCTGGACCGACTGGACTTACCGGGGCAGCGGGCGCAGCCGGAGCTACCGGACCGACTGGTCTAACGGGACTCACGGGAGCAACGGGTGCGACAGGCGCAGCCGGTTCGAGCGGCACCCTAGCCTTTGCCGACTTCTTTGCCTTGATGCCTCCCGATAACTCTGCGACGGTTGGGATCGGCACCGACGTATCTTTCCCCCAAGACGGACCATCGTCAGGCGGTGCGATAGCGCGTACAAGCGCCTCGGTCTTTAATCTTGCTGCGATCGGCACCTATCAAGTGGTGTTTCAAGTAAGCGTAGATGAAGCCGGTCAGCTGACGTTAACTCTCAACGGGTCCGATCTGGCCTATACCGTTATTGGACGCGCAACTGGTACGAGTCAGATCGTCGGGCTATCTCTTGTGACCACGACCGCGGCCAATTCACTTCTCACTGTTCGCAATCCCGCTGGCAACTCCACGGCCCTCACGATTACACCCCTCGCGGGTGGAACTCGCCCGGTCTCCGCCCATCTGCTGATTACCCGAATCCAATAAGCTTGGCCGGCGGCAGCAAAGTGCCGGTGAATTCACTACAATCAGTAGTTCGCGCTGAAAGACACGCATGAACGTCTCCGTCATACTTCCCGCCGCAGGACTCGGCACTCGCATGGGGCGAGAGAAGTCCGGCACCAGCCGCAAGCAATTTATGCTGCTGGAAGGCGCACCGATCCTGATACACACCATCCGCAAGTTCTTGCGGACCCCCTCCGTCACCGAAATCGTGGTGGCCCTGCGCGCCGAAGATATGGACTGGGCTCGAGGCTTAATCCATCAGGAACATCCCGCGAAGCCTGTGCGCGTGGTCGAAGGCGGTGATAGCCGGCAGGAGTCGGTCGAGAATGCGCTGGCGACGCTGGCGCCGGACACCGAGTTGGTCGCGGTGCATGACGCGGTGCGCCCCTTCATCGATTCCGAACTGGTGGAGGAAGTCATCGCGGAAGCAGCCAAGAGCGGCGCGGCCATCGTCGGAATCGTCCCGGTGGATACCGTCAAGCAAGTGCACAAGAACAAGATTCGCTCCACGCTTTCGCGCGAACACCTGGTGATGGCGCAGACGCCACAGGTATTCCGGTTTGAGCTTCTCAAGCGCGCGTTCGCCAAAGCGGCCAAGGATGGATTCACCGGAACCGATGAATCTAGCTTGGTGGAGCGCCTGGAAGAGATCGACGTTCACGTGGTGCAGGGCAGCGATCGCAACATCAAAATCACCAAGCCCACCGATATGGAACTGGCGCGATTGTTCCTTTCCGAAGAAGTGGCGGGCGAGACAGCGTGAACGAGGTTTCGCCTGCGAAACCGTTAAACGAGATCAGGACCGGTTTAGGCTGGGACGTGCATCGTCTCGCCGTGGGGCGGCCGCTGATTCTTGGGGGCGTCACCGTGCCAAGCGAATTTGGCCTCGAGGGCCACTCGGACGCGGACATTCTTTCCCATGCCATCACCGACGCGGTGCTGGGCGCGGCTGCGCTGGGCGATATCGGGATGCATTTTCCAGATACCGATACGCGTTGGAAAGGCGCCGATAGTCTCCTATTTCTGGCGCATGCAGCCGGATTGGTGCGCGATCTCGGCTTCACCATCGTCAATGTGGATTCGACGGTGATTCTGGAGCGACCGAAGCTAAAAGATTATCGCCAGCCGATCCGCGAATCGTTGTCGCGAACGCTCCAGATCGCGCTCGATCGTGTGTCGGTCAAGTTCAAGACCGCCGAACGCGTAGGACCGGTAGGCGAAGGACGCTCGGCCGAAGCGCAGGCCATCGTCACGCTCGCTAAATCTTAAGAAGCAACTTGCCGGTGGTCTTGCGGCCTTCCAGATCGCGATGCGCTTGGGCTGCTTCAGTTAGCGGATAAATCTTGTCGATGTTGATCTTGAGCTTGCCTTCGCCGATCCAGCGGAACATGTCGGACGAGCGCCACTCTAAATCTTCGCGGCTGGCGATGTAGGTAAACAGCGTCGGCCGCGTGACGTAGAGCGATCCCTTCTGGCTGAGCATCAGCAGGTCGACGGGGGCCGCGGGACCGCTTGCATTGCCGAAAGCAACCATCATGCCGCGCGGCTTCAAACAATCGAAGCCTTTCAGCAGCGTGGCTTGGCCCACGCCGTCGTAAACTACGTCGACACCTTTGCCATCGGTCAGGCGTTTGGTTTCCGCGACGAAATCCTGGGTGTTGTACAGAATGGCGTCCGACGCGCCGTCGCTCAGAGTAAGTTTGGCTTTCGCCTCCGAACCGACTGTCGCAATCACCCGCGCGCCGATCATGGTGGCCATCTGCACGATCAGCCTGCCAGTGCCGCCGGCTGCTGCGTGAACCAATGTCGTCTGTCCCCTTTTTAGCGGGAATGTGGAGTGCGTGAGGTAGTGTGCGGTACAGCCTTGCAGCATGGAAGCTGCGGCTGTGGCGTCATCCACGCCCTCTGGAATCCTGACTAAGTTGCTTGCGGGGACCGCTTGATAATCGGCATACGAGCCGCGGGCCAGCGTGTAAGCGACGCGATCGCCAGGCTTGAGTCCTGTTACGCCATCGCCCAACTTCTCCACCGTTCCGGAGGCTTCCGATCCGAGCACCGCGGGCAAAGGGAGCTTGTACAAACCGCTGCGATGATAGGTATCGATAAAGTTTACGCCGGAGTAGGCGATTTTCACCAGTACTTCGCCCGGAGCGGGTTGGGGCGTGGGGAAATCGCCGTAACGCATCGCGTCGATGCCGCCGGGTTGTTCGATAAAGACAGCTTTCATAAGATCGCACAGGACGCCGCAGCATCCTCACTCGTGTCAGTATACGCTGCTGCGGCGTTCCGTTGTGCGCGCTTCTAAAAAGTTTGTCTGATCCTCCGTCTTAAGTGCATCGTGCCAGCGTACAACAACAAATAGACTAGCGTCACCGGAAAAAACATCAATCGCAGCAGCGCGGGCGCCGCGGCCGCTCCGCTAATCCCCATGCGGTGTGTTGCGAACTTCCGTAACTGGCGGAGGTGCGCGCGATCCAGCCAGAAATAGTCGGCGTTCTCGTTGATGATGAAAATCTTCGCGGGCACCTTGTAGGCGAGCCACCATTTCCATTTGGTCATGATGGGCACGGCCGCGCAGACGACTCCTCCAGCGGCGTAGTTGTGTTGAACAAGATCGGCCCAGAGGGCATCGCGTCCGGCGGCGCCGCCGTAATCATTCACGTTGAAGACGCGGCCTCGGAATCCCGCCGGCTCACCGGCATAACAAGTGACGAGGTCCATCTCGACGTCCGGCCCGAATAGATCCCGCAGGTGCAGGATCACTCTCTCGATCACCACGCGCGGCCCGCTTTCAATCAGCAGGATCCGCGGGGAATCCGGGATATCGGTATGGAGAAAATGCCGCAAGACCCTATTTTACGCTGGGCTACGCGTCGCCCGGTGATATACTTCCGCCATGGTTCGAAAGCTGAGCTGGGCCTTCGGCGTCCTTGTTGGAGTGATGTTGACGGCAATGGGTGTGACCGGGAACTTATTTGGCGCGCCCATTTTCGCGCATCTCCGTGAGCTTCATCCCTACCTTTTCGGGCTGCCTTGGCCAATTTGGTTTACGGAGGGTGCGATTGCATCGCTTGCGTTGGCGGGCGTTGTGGCCACTTGCCGAACGCGCAGCTTCGTCGCGGCGCTCAAGGTTGGCGCGCTAAGCGGATTGATCGGCAGTTCAATTCTCTTCGTCACCGGAATGGGGATGACCATCGCTTTTCACGACGCTATGATGAAGGACCCGGGAAATGTCCACGAGTATGAGCTGTCCTCTCCCACACCGCCTACGGAAGAGCAACTGTCTGACTTTATATACTCGGATGCGCTCGAAGGTTCGGTCACCATGATGTTCGAAGGTCCTCTCGTTGGAACGATCCTGGCAGCGATCGGCGGAGGCGGAATGCTCTTGATTCTTGCGTTTTGGAACCGTTCCCCAACCCGTCCCGTCAGATCTTCCGGCGAAAATGCGTTCCAGCGTGACGCCGGTTCCGCTCCACGACTCGCTATAATCCCCTGAAGTGCAACTCACCTTCGCCGACTGGGCCGTGGTCGGGCTCTACTTCCTGTTCAATCTTGCCGTCGGTTTCTATTACAAGTCGCGCGCGCAGTCGAGCGTCGACGAATTCTTCCTCTCCGGCCGCAACGTCCAATGGTGGCTGGCCGGGACCTCCATGGTTGCGACCACCTTCGCGGCCGATACGCCGCTGGCGGTTACCGGGATGGTGGCGGCCAACGGGATCGCCGGAAACTGGCTGTGGTGGTGCTTTGTTTCGAGCGGCATGTTGACGGTGTTTTTCTACGCGCGCCTATGGCGGCGCTCAGGCGTCACCACCGATGTCGAATTCGCCGAGATCCGCTACTCCGGCCGCCCCGCTGCGTTCCTGCGGGGATTCCGCGCATTATACCTGGGCATTCCGATTAACTGCATCATCTTGGGCTGGGTGAATAAGGCGATGGTCGACATCCTGATGCTGATCTTAGGTGTAACAAAGCTCCAAGCCCTGGCGATTGTCATAGGGCTGATTGTGCTGACGTCGTTCATCTCCACGCTGTCCGGACTTTGGGGTGTGCTGGTCACCGATATTTTCCAGTTCGTGGTCAAGATGGGCATGGTTATCGTGCTGGCGGTGTTCGCCGTGCGCGCCGTCGGCGGCATGGCGGCGATGAAACAAAAACTACTACTGTTGGACGCGGCACGCGGACCAGCAAGTGGTTCAGTACTGAACTTTGTGCCCGATCTGCACTCGGCGTGGATGCCGCTGCTCACGTTCCTGGTGTACATTTCGCTCAACTGGTGGGCGACCTGGTATCCGGGCGCCGAGCCGGGTGGCGGAGGCTATATCGCGCAACGCATGCTGAGCGCGAAGGACGAAAAGAATTCGCTGCTCGCCACGCTTTGGTTTAATGTCGCGCATTACGCGGTGCGGCCCTGGCCGTGGATTCTGGTGGGGCTTGCGTCGCTTATCTTGTTTCCGGGTCTTGAACGACCTGAGACGGGCTATATCCGCGTGATGATCGCAACGCTGCCTCCGTCGCTGCGCGGCCTAATGGTGGCGGCGTTCGCGGCGGCCTACATGTCGACCATCGCCACACAACTCAACTGGGGCGCGAGCTACCTGGTGAACGATTTCTATCGACGCTTCTGGAAACCGGGCAAGAGCCAGGAGCACTATGTCAGGGTTTCCCAGTTGGCGACGATTTTCCTGACACTGGTATCGGCCGTGGTGACGTTCTATTTGGATTCCATTGCGGGCGCGTGGAAGATGCTGCTGGTGACGGGCGCCGGGACTGGAGGAGTTCTGCTGCTGCGCTGGTATTGGTGGCGCATCAACGCCTGGAGCGAAGTGTCAGCCATGCTCACGGCGTTTGTAGTGTCGGTGGGGCTGCAAGTCGCCTGGGGGCTCGATTCCGACAAACCTCTCGACTTCGCCTGGCTGATGATCATAACGGTGGCGATCACTACCGTGGTTTGGCTCGCCGTGACGTTTCTCACCGCACCTGAGAAGGCCGACGTTTTGGTTGCTTTCTATCGGCGGACTCGTCCGTCTAAGACGGGGTGGGGACCGGTTGCCGCGCTCGCTCCTGAAGTCCATCCCTCACGCGACGGGCTCTCGAACCTCATGTGCTGGGCGGGGGGCTGTATGCTGATTTATGGCGTGCTATTCGGCGTCGGAAAACTTTTACTGCATGAGACGAGCACCGGACTGGCACTACTGGCGATGGGGGCGGCCGGTTTCGCCGTCATCTATCACAATCTTTCGCGGAGGGGTTGGAGTGCGGTGGTGGATTAGCCTCATTACTCTGCTGGTCGCCGCAGCTTCCGTGCGCGCGGGCGGCCCCGTCGATTTTGGCAACGCGGAGCTGGATGCGGCGCTGGCGGAACGCAAGCTCAAGCTGCACGTGGATACCGAACTAAACCTGGACCGTCCGGAGACTTTCAGCATCACTTTATACAAAACCGGCGCGACACGCATCACAGGCGGCGATCTGCGCGGGCTAATGTATGGACTGATCGAAGCCTCCGAGCAGATTCGCGCGACCGGGAAACTCAAGGCAACCAGTGGGAAACCGGCTACAGCCGTACGCGGCGTCCGCATGACCTTGCGGTCCTATGATCTCGCCCAGCCCTGGTTCACCTCCGACGCCGATTGGCGCGCCTATTTTCAGACGCTCGCTCGCAGCCGGTTGAATCGCATCAGCTTGATGGTCTCATTGGCTGAAGCCGACAGCGAACGCCTCCGTATCCTATCGGAAACTGCCGCGGAATACGGTGTCGACTTCGTTCTCGGCGTTCGCCACCTGGAGGGCGATCCTCAGAAAGTGTATGCTCGCCTGCGTGGAATTCTGGACCATTGTCCTCTCATCCGGGGCGTGCAGATCGAAGCCGGGGACGAGTCCGTGCAGGTTTACCAGGAGGGCGTATTCCGGGCTCTGCGCGAGTCAGGGCGCCGCGTAACGCTGGATCTGCGCAATGTGGCTGACCGGCCGGATCTGGCGCGGGCGGCATCGGTGTCCGGAACTCCGCTCAGCGCGCCGGGGTTCGAGATGGAGGCCCCTGGGCCCGATTTCATGGGCGATCATCATCAGCTCTATTGGAACAACGGGCGGGCCAGCTATGACGCGGCATATGAGGTTCCCAAGTAAAGTATGGCCGGCGTTCCCTGGTGGAAATGGAGTTCCGCGGTAGCGGCCTTGATCGTCACGGCAACCGGAACCTGGTGGGCGTCGCGGCCGGCCAAGCCGCCATCCATCGTTTCGATCGACGTGAAGGTGACTGGAATCGTTTCGAAAACAGTGCCGTAAGGCAGTGAATCCCGGAAACGCTTACGCGGGATTGTTGAAGCAACAGTCCGCGTCGATCCGTTGTTCGAGGCGCACGGCATGGCACAGACATCCGCTCGGCCAGGCGCTCATCGTCATGTCGGGCGTCGGCCTGGCGCAGCGTTGGGGCGGACCCGTCGAGGAAATCCCACCCGGCGCGACGTAGTGTGGTTTGCGGCGGAAGAGAAGCACTGGCACGGCGTGAGTGCGGCCTGCGCCATGACGCATGTGGCCATCCAGGAGGCACCAACCGCCGAAGCGTGATCGCGGCATGAAACGTCGGAGCCACAATCGCGCACCTGAAGATCAAAACGCATAGTCGTGCGCCTGTGTTTAAACGGGCGCTGAAAAAACGCTATCTGGCCGGCCTGCTTCTTCCACAGCGGCTCGGGGCTCCCACGGCCGGGAGCGAGCGGAAAGCTCGATTAATCAGTAAAAGGCGCGATAGCTGGGCGATCGCACGATCAAGCGGCAGGATGAATGACCGGTCCCGGCGGGTCAACTCCATGAGAAGGCGTAAACACGCCGCCCGGCGCGCCGCTGCGCGTGCATAAAGACGTCGCCGCCGGTTTCAGAATGAATAATGTCCAAAGTAAAGCGGGCGCAACCTGACCGGTGTGCACGCCTCAACGGCCGTGCCGCTCGTTTCAGAATCTACTCTATGCCTGGGGAGCCCGAATATATCGCCACGATGCCGCCCGTGGATTCCGGCGTGGTCAACGTCGAATTCGAGCTGGACCACGCCATCCTCCCACGGATCAGGACCGGAGAGAATTAGGGCTGATCGTGGAATTCTCGAGCGCCTCGCCGATCGAACTCTTTAGTAGCTCCAGAAAGAGTTAGTACGCCTTGACGCCTGTTCCCGGCGTCGAGGAGACGCCGCGCAGGACCTCGCCGTAGCCCGCGGCCTGAAGAGTGTAAAAGCTCTCTGTGGCTGGAAGCGTAGTGGCGCTCAAGTCATCCGTGATGGCTTCCAGTTTGTTTGGATCGGCGCCCTGGTCGCCGTTCCCGCTCACCGTAGAGGTGATGGCCCAGACGGTGACTGTGCCGTCCCCGTTCACGCGGCCGCTGATGTTGCGCAGTCCATCGGTTGCGGGAGCCCACGGAAGTCCAGTCACGGGATTATTGCCAGTCGGATAGTTAGCGACGGTGTACGGCACACCCAGATCGAGTCCAGCTTGCAACGTGTAGGCAAGTTTCCACGTGCCTGAGCTAAAGACCCACTTCTGCAGTCCTGCTGTTTTCTGACCCGCAGCCTTCGTGTACTTAGCAGGCGTAGCCCCACTGGCAGGAGTAAAGGTATTGTCGCCGTTCCCTTCATCCGCTACATAAAGTGTGGTGGCGTTTGCGAACCAGATGCCGAAGGGGAACGAAGTCTTGGATTTAAGAGCAGTGGGAAAACCTTTCAAGATGCACATATTGTTGGGATCGAGTCCCACGGACTGGAGCAGGGCCGGCGAGTAAGGTAGCCCGGAGACGGGCAGAGTTGCGTTAGCCGCAGGAAGACCGACGCCATTCGCATCGTTGCACACAGTACCCGTGGTATCGACGAAATACACAGTCTTGACGCCATTACCACCGCTTCCCTTCGTGTAATAAAGCACGTTGTCAAAAATCGTCAAGCCACGAAAGTTGGTGTCTTTCCCGACCTTGTCCAAGGCGTCGCCCAACTGCGTAATGCTAAAGCTCGCCACCGGCGTCGGAATTCCGGGATTCTGCGCCACCTCCGCCTTCACCTCCTGGCTGAGGATCTGTGCGCCGGCTCCGATAATAATGCCGTCGGGCTGGGGATTGCCTCCGTTGCCGGCGTTGCCAGCCAGGTAGAATACGTTCGCGCCGAAACTGTTGTTCAGGATCGCCGCGCGCCCATTGTTGCCGCTGTAAGCGTTGGTTTTCGTAAAGTGAAATTTTCCGTGTTGATCGACTTGCGCCACTGCGCGGTAATAATTTAGCGGCACCGGATTGCTGGCGTCAAAGACCGCCGGGGTATTGGAGTTGGAGACGTCAATGGCATCGATAGGCGCGAGGTAGCCCATAAAGCTCAGATACTGGCCGTCCGTCGATAGATTCAACGCCATTTCAGATTTCGAGGAAAAGCTGCTGACCAATTGGTCTTTCGTGGATGGCACGCCGTTTTGCGAGCTGTTCGGAACCTCCAGCGAGTTGACGACTGCGCCTGCGGGAGTGATCTGGTCTAGAAAGATCTTAGAGGTGATGCCGAAACTGGCGTCGGCCGTATCGTTGTTCCAGACGAAGGGGTAAGACCCGTCTGCCACTGCCGTCGCACAGCCAGTGGTGCAATTCGGAGGTAAAATCGTGCCGACTTGGATGTTGTTCGGGTTATTGTCGTACACGCTGCGGCTGACGACCAGATTACCGGGGTAAAAGTATGCACTGCCATTTTGTGCTGATGCGCTAAAGACGCTTAAGAGAGCGATGAATGAAATGATCGCGAGCATTACTGCGAGCGCACGGACTCGCTTTGTGAAAACAGTTGTCATATGGATGATCTCCTCGGATTTCTGCGAATGAAAGTGAAGACGTGAGGATAAAACCTTATCATCCACCGGTTGCAGGTCTATGACCGCTTGGTTACAGACCTGTAAACCGCCCCAACATATCTTTCCGACTCCGGCTCAATCTTCCAGATATCGTGACAAGGCTTCCGACCTGAAACCGTGCGCCAGGGCCGTTTCCCGCGTGATGCGGCCGCTACGTGTCATCTCCGCCAGTGATTGCTCCATCGTGATCATGCCTTCTGCACGCCCCGTCGAAAGGGCCGTGTAGAGCTGGTGATCTTCACCTTTACGGATTAGATTCCGCACGCCCGTGGTCGCCATAAGAATCTCGACGGCCGGATAGCGCGCGCCGCCGGACGAGGGCAACAGCTGCTGCGCCACCACGCCGAGCAAGGCCAGCGATAGCTGCTGGCGGATCTGCTGTTGGTTGCTCGAAGGAAAGGAATCCAGGATCCGCGACACCGCCTGCGACGTGTCGTTGGTATGCAGCGTCGAAAATACCAAGTGTCCCGTCTCGGCCGCAGTCAGCACCGTTGCGATGGTTTCGGGATCGCGCATTTCTCCGACTAAGATCACGTCCGGATTCTGCCTCAAGATGCTGCGGAGCGAGCCTGCAAAATCCGGGGCGTCGACACCAACCTCGATCTGCTCGATCAGCGACTGGCGATTCCCGTGAACGAATTCGATCGGGTCCTCGATGGTCACCACGTGGTCCTGGCGATGGGTGTTGATCAGGTCGATCAGCGCAGCCAGAGTCGAGCTTTTACCGCAGCCGGTGGGTCCAGTGATCAGCACCAATCCCTGGCGCGCATCCGCAAACTTCCGGAGCGCCTGAGGCAGGTGCAGCGACTCGATGGTCGGTATTTTTTCGGGAAGCACACGGATACTGCCGGCCAGCGTGCCGCGCTGGTGATGGATATTCGCGCGAAAACGCCCGATGCCCTCGCGGCTGAAGCACAGATCCACGGACTTGGCGCGCTGGAGCTCGCGGCTCTGCTCCTGCGAGAGGAGGGGAAGAAGGAGGTTGCGCGCCTCTTCTGCGCCCAGCGGCGCCCCGGCGGCCGTAAGCGATCCTGCGATCCGCAGCGTTAGCGGAGCACCGGCGATCAGCAGCAGGTCCGAAGCCCCGCGGCGCACGGCGAGCGCTAGCAATTGGTCGAGCGAACTGGAACTGGCCGAGGACAAGGTGGAGGTAGTGGCCCGCGCCTTTGGGCTACTGTCCGGGTGCGCCGCTCGATTCAGCTCGGCGACAATTTGCGCGAGTTCGTCCGGGTAGTCGGAAGAATGACCGGGCACGGTACTAGTATGATTTACTCCCGAGCGAAGTCCGATAAGGCCGTGCCCGTGAGCCGGAACATGGTCCACTCCTCCAGCGGAACCGCTCCGAGCTTTTTGTAGAAATTGATGGCCGGCTCGTTCCAATCGAGCACGCTCCACTCCATCCGGCCGTAATCCCGCTCCTGCGCGATCGCCGCCAGCTTCTTCAGCAAGGCCAGACCGATCCCGTTGCGCCGCAGGTGAGGTTTCACGAACACATCTTCCAGGTATAATCCCGGTTTGCCCAGGAACGTCGAATAGTTGGTGAAGAACAGCGCGAATCCCGCGCACTCGTCTCCAGCGAACGCCAGGAAAACCTCCGCAGCGGGCCGCTCTCCAAACAATGCCCGGCGCAGGCGATCTTCCGTAGCTTCGACCACGTGCGACAGCCGTTCATACTCCGCCAAACCCTTGATCAGCTCCAGAATCTGCGGCACATCGCGCTCGGTCGCGGGCACTATTCGAACCTTGTCCATAGTTAGATGTTAATAGGCACTCGCTATACTAGTAGTCTCCCCCGGGATCGGAACGATTTCATGCCCGCGCCCTTTGTTCATCTGCATTGCCACACCGACTACTCGCTGCTCGATGGAGCCTGCGAGATCTCGCAGTTGATGCAGTTGGCCGAGGAACAGAAGATGCCCTCAGTTGCCATGACCGATCACGGCAACCTGTTCGGCGCAGTCGAGTTCTATAACGAAGCCAAGAAGCACGGCGTCCACCCCGTGATCGGCTGCGAAGTGTACGTCGCGCAGCAGGGGCAGACCGTCAAGAGCGATACCAACCGCTACAACCACCTGGTGCTGCTGTGCGAAAACCAGACCGGTTATCGCAACCTGATCAAACTCGTCTCCTCCGGTTACCTGGACGGTTTCTATTACAAGCCGCGCATAGATAAAGATCTGCTCTCGCGCCATTCCGAAGGCTTGATCGCGCTTTCGGCGTGCCTGCGCGGCGATATCAACGAAACCTTGCTGGCCGACAAGTACGACGAAGCTAAGAAACTCGCCTACGAATACAGCGATCTCTTTGGCAAGAAGAATTTCTTCCTGGAGCTGCAGAATCACGGCCTGGATCCGGATGAGAAAGTCCTTCCGCATATCCATCGCCTGGCAGGCGATACCGGAATCCCGCTGGTGGCCACCAACGATTCGCACTATCTTCGACAGGACGATGCCCGCGCGCACGAAATCCTGCTATGCATCCAGACCGGCAAGACCATGTCGGATCCAAACCGGATGCGCTTTACGACGCAACAGTTCCACCTCAAGACCCGGGAAGAGATGGTCCAGCTTTTCGGTGAGGTGCCCGATGCGCTCGACCGTACCTGGGATATCGCCCAGCGTTGCCAGATCAAGCTCGACCCCATCGCCGAACCTTTCCCGAAATTTCCGATCCCCGAAGGCCACAGCGCCGACACGTTTTTCGAGTACGTCGCGCGCCAGGGATTCGAGAGGCGCCGGGGTCGCCTGGAAGCACTGCATGCGCAGGGTCGATTGAAGAACGATCTTGCGGAATACGCCGAACGCCTGGACACTGAGATCAAGATTATCCAGCAGATGAAGTTCTCCGGATATTTCCTGATCGTATGGGATTTCATCCGCTTCGCCAAGCAGAAGGGCATTCCCGTGGGTCCTGGCCGTGGCTCGGCTGCGGGAAGTCTCGTTAGTTACGCCATGGAGATCACCGATATCGACCCGCTGGCCTACGGGCTGCTGTTCGAACGCTTCCTCAATCCCGAGCGTATCTCCATGCCCGATATCGATATCGATTTCTGCACGCGCGGCCGCGGCGAAGTGATCCAGTATGTGACCGAGAAGTACGGCCGCGAGCAGGTCGCCCAGATCATCACCTTTGGAACGCTCGGCGCGCGAGCCGCTCTCAAAGACGTCGGCCGCGTACTCGATGTCAGCTATGCCGATGTCGAGCGCATCACCAAGCTGATCCCCACCATGCCGCTGAACATCAAACTCGCCGAGGCGCGCAAAGCTGAGCCGCAGATCGATGAGCTGGCCCGCAAGGAACCGCGGATGCAGGAAGTTCTGGACGTCGCGCTGCGTCTGGAAGGCGTCGCCCGGAATGCCAGCGTGCACGCCGCGGGCGTGGTGATCGCTCCACAGCCTCTCCGCGAGCTGGTTCCGCTCTACAAAACCAACAAAGACGAAATTGTCACCCAGTACGACATGGTAGGTCTCGAAAAACTGGGCCTGCTCAAGATGGATTTCCTGGGACTGACCACTCTAACCATCATTGAGGACGCGCTGGAGCTAATTAAACGCCATCAGAACGTTACTCTGCGCATCGACGATCTGCCCCTTGACGATCCCAAGACGTATGAAGCGATCTTCAGCAAGGGTCTGACCAGCGGTGTGTTCCAGTTCGAATCCGCGGGCATGCGCGACATTTTACGGCGCTACCAGCCGGATCGCATCGAAGATCTGATCGCGCTGAACGCCCTCTACCGGCCCGGTCCCATGGGCATGATCGATGACTTCATCGATCGCAAACACGGTCGCAAGGAAGTGGTCTATGATCTCGCGGTGATGAAGGAAATCCTGGAAGAGACCTTTGGCGTGATGGTCTACCAGGAACAGGTGATGCAGATCGCCAACAAGGTGGCCGGCTACTCGCTCGGAGAAGCCGATCTGCTACGCCGCGCCATGGGCAAGAAGAAAGCCGAGGAGATGGCCAAGCAGCGCGCGCGTTTCGTCGAAGGCGCGCAGAAGAACGGCCATAACGCTCGCAAGGTCGAAAAAGTTTTCGACCTCATGGAGAAATTCGCCGGCTACGGATTCAATAAATCGCACTCAGCGGCCTATGCGTTCCTAGCGCTGGTCACGGGCTATCTGAAGGCGCATTATCCGCTGGAGTTCATGTCCGCGCTGCTGACCTCAGAAGCCGGCAACACCGCCAAGGTCGTGAAGTACATCAACGAATGCCGCGAAATGGGAATTCAGGTGCTGGCTCCCGACGTGAACGCCTCGGAGTTCACGTTCACCCCCGCCCCTGAAGCGATTCGCTTCGGCCTGGGCGCCATAAAAAACGTCGGTGCGAATGCCGTGGAATCCATCATAAAAGCGCGCGCCGAAGGCGGCAGGTTCACGTCGCTGTACGATTTCTGCGAGCGCGTGGATCTTTCCGCGGTCAACCGCCGCATGATCGAAAGCTTCATCAAGGCCGGCGCACTCGATTCGCTGGGCGCGGCGCGCGCGCAACTGTTCGCCGTGATCGATGGCTCCATGGAAATCGGGACCAGGGCGCAGAAGGATCGTGCCAGCGGCCAATCCGGTCTGTTTGCCGATCTCGCGGCTCACGAACCTGCCGCCGCGCATTCGCTACCCGCCGTTCCCGATTGGACTCCGCACCAAAAGCTCACCGGCGAAAAGGAAATGCTCGGGTTCTACATTACCGGACATCCACTGGATCAACATGCCGACAAAGTCGCCGAGCTCGCCACCCACTTCACCTCGGGCTTGGAAGGTCTGCAGAAGAATGCCGAGGTCGCTTTGTGCGGGATTCTCACCGGCATCCAGCGCAAACGTAATAAGGAAGGCAAGCTCTGGGCGGCTTTGCAGATCGAGGATAAAGAGGGCAGCCTCGAAGCCATGGTATTCTCGACGCAATACGATCGCCTGCTTCCGGTGCTGAATGAGGATCAGGCCGTGCTGGTACGCGGACTGGTGCTGCCGGAAGAAAATGCCCCGCCCAAGATTTCCGTGCAGGACATCGTTTTGCTCGAAAACGCCCGTGTGCGGCTCCCGTCGCTGATCTCCGTCCGGGTTCCGGTGAACGGCGCTGTTGTGAACGGTGTCACAGATGCTGGTCGGGCCGAGGCTCTTTCCTTGTTGTTCGCCAGAAAGCCAGGCAAGACCGAAGTTCGCCTGCGGATCGAAAAGAGGCGCGACTTCTCGGTTATCCTGGACGTACCGGCCAAGGTTCGTCCGGACAAGGAATTTTGCGCCGAGCTGGCGCGTATCTGTGGACCGGAAGCGCTGGAAGTACTTGCGAACGAATAAGCCAACGAATGGGCGCTCCGCAACCCGCTCCGCTAAAAAATCTGATGGCTGAAGCCAAAGCTCCAACTGAAACCAATCCGAGCTGGGAACGCGTGCAACTGGCGCGGCATCCTAAGCGTCCTCACGCGCTCGATTATATCCAGCGCCTGTTTACGAATTTCGACGAGCTGCACGGCGATCGCGCCTACGGCGACGATCACGCCATTGTGGCTGGCCCCGCCTGGTTCGACGATCGCCCGGTGATGATCATCGGCCAGCAAAAAGGCCGCGACACTAAGCAGAAGCTGTTTCGCAACTTCGGGATGCCGAAACCCGAGGGCTATCGGAAATCGCTGCGCCTGATGCACATGGCTGCGAAATTCTCGCGGCCTGTGATTACACTGCTCGACACCATGGGAGCCTATCCCGGCATCGATGCCGAAGAACGCGGCCAAGCCGAAGCGATTGCGCAGAACCTGCGTGAGATGTCGCGCCTGCCCGTGCCGGTGATTGTCGTCGTGATCGGCGAAGGCGGCAGCGGAGGCGCTCTGGCGCTAGGCGTCGGCAATCGCATTCACATGCTCGAGAACGCCGTCTACAGCGTCATTTCGCCAGAGAGCTGCGCGGCAATCCTATATCGCGATTCCACTCGCGCGCCCCGGGCAGCAGCTGCGTTGAAGCTAACCGCGAAGGACCTGCTCGAATTCGGTGTGATCGATGGGATTGTTCCGGAACCGGGCGGCGGCGCTCAAATCGATCCGGAGCAAGCTGCGGAATCGCTGCGCACGACGCTCCGTGGCGCTCTCGCCGAACTCTCCGGACAGAGCGCTAAGCAGCTTATCGACGACCGCTACCAAAAATTTCGCCGCATGGGCGCACTCTTTACGAAGACTGCATGAAAAAACCAGTGGTGGCCGGCGTTATCTTCGTGCTGATCGTATTGGGCGTGATTATTTACTCTTCGCTGAACCTCGCCAAACATCGCGTGGAAGTCTGCATCAATTTCAATGGGCGGACCAACTGCAAAACTGCGTCGGCGGCCACGGAGGAATTCGCAATGCAGGCTGCCGTCACCAACGCTTGCGGAGAGATCGCCTTCGGCGTGACCGATACGGTGAACTGCGAACACACCCCTCCCGTCAAGGTCACTCGACTTAAGTAGTTTAGTGATTCAGCGGCTCGATGTCGGTCGGGATATCCGTCAGCTTCGCCAGCGCCTGCTGTAATGCCGGACGCAGCACACCCAACTCATCGAGCATCTTCTTGGCGCCCGCGTAATCGCCTGTCGCCTCGATGGTCAGCAGATCGTGCACCAGATCGCGCACGGCGGGCTGGATCTTGGCGAAGTCCACCGCGAACGTCCCGTCCGGCCGCGCCACGAACGCGCCCTTGTCCATCAGGTAATTGAACTGCAGCGCCATCCCCTTGCCGTGCGCCTCATGCACCCCAAACCGCAGCGTGCGGAATGACGATGCCAGGAATGTCGTATACAGCGACTTCTCCGCCGCCGGCAGCAGCTTGTGATCGAACAGATACTGCATCATGAACAGCCCGGTGGCGTCGGCTTTGGCTTCCTCGATTGCCGAATGCAGCTCTTTGAGCGATTGCCTCACGTTATTTTGCGGCCCGATCCCGTG
>JAICXC010000127.1 GCA_025980665.1 Bryobacteraceae bacterium | reverse complement strand
GTGGCTTTTGATCTTCTTCTTCACGGCAATCCTGGGCGGCATTGTCGCCGCGATTGTGGTTCTCCGTAAGCACCGGGTGCACCGCACGCTTCAAAACCTTTGGATGATTCTGATCAGCTTCCGTTACGGCAAAGCGCCTTATGCTACCAACCCGGAACTGGATGTAAATAGTGACCAGGGTGTCCGACTCCCCCACGGAGTCGTCATCGCCGTAGGCACCCTCGGATTCGTCGTGGCTAAAACTATTTGGCCTTAACGGATAAAGTTGGCACTCAAAGTGCCGATGCTTTCTCCTGTGAAGACCTTACAAACTGCCGTCGGGACCATGGATTCGTCTCTTAGCCTACAAGTTTTCTTGTACTTACAAGTTCTTGATGTATTGACAACCTGGCTCGGCTTCCGCCTCGGGTTGGCGGAAGCGAGCCCATTTATCCGCATGCTTATGGGGTTCGGTCCGATGGCCGCCCTCCTCATTTCCAAATTTGTGGCGTTGGGCCTAGGAGCGGTGTGTGTTTGGCGGGGCAAGTTTCATATCATCCGCCTTATCAATTACTGGTACGCCGCCTTGGTCGTCTGGAATCTGGTGCTAATTCTGTCGCGCTAGTTGACCGTATTCATGGAGAGCGTGCTTAGCCAATGTTCTAAACCTAGCCGCACCGAAATAGGCTGAGAGAACGCACAGGTCCGTTCACCGGCGTGGATCTGCCGAATATAGAAGCGGCCCGGCTCACCCTCTGTCCCGCAAACCGAATACAGCGGATCTTCGCTCTGAGTGACTATGTGTTGGCCTTCCTCGATTTCCTGAACAACTGTCATGTCCTTAGCCACCACCTGATTGGGGCTGGTGATAACAATTCGGAATTGGCCGGTAGCGGGTTCGTAGTTTCCGTAACTGAGACAGCGCCCGATGCAAGTCCGGTCGGCCACGTGGAGTAGGGCATTCAGCCGGGCCCCAGAGTCCGAAATGGCCGCCACCAGCCTTTGGCCGGGGGGAAGTTTCTCCACTAGGCTGGCAACTTCGCTCTCAACTCTATTGAATGCCAACCCATCCAGATAGAGGCACGCGAAGAAAACCATGGTCACTAGTCCGGTGAACCGCGTGATTCCGCGACCGTGGCGTGCGCGTCCGACCATGATGATAAAGAAGAGAACGGTGAACAGCGAAATCCGCTCCGTAATGTAAGCCAACGGATGCTGGTATTGAGGCAAATGAATGGCTGATGGCATCAGCACTAGCGCTACCGCATGCAGGATCCAGATCTGCCCTGCCGGGTCGCTCAGCAGCCCCCCCTGGTCGATACGCTCCAGCAACAGCACCAGCAGCACGATCAATATCGCTACGGCAAGGATTAGGTATTTTATATCGTACAACCAGATTTGGTCCATGCCCGTGAGCCCAAGAACGGTCTCCTGCAGCGACCAGCGGTACGGATACCTGTTCATCAGAATGGACTGCAGGACGGCCAGCAGAGCCGCGCCTCCCAGCGGCACAGCCATTCGCCAGGGCATCGGGATCCTCCGCACGGTATACAAGTACGCCAGTACCGAACTCACCCAGATCACCGGAAGTGCATGCGCCAACAAAGCCAGCAGCGCCAAAGGGACTGAGGCCAGCGCGCGCTTCGACGAAGGATGCCACAACAAGCCTAGAATCCACAAACAGAAACCAGTGGACAAATAAAAATTCAGGAAGCCGAAGTGAAAGATCAGCCCGTAGCTGAGCATGCCCAACAGGGGACAGAACAACCAGGGTTTCCGGCCGGCGGCCGCCCCGACGGCCAGGAATGCCCCCCAGAAAAAGATCAATACAGCAGATCCCGCGACGATTCTTTCGGCCGCAACTGGACCTGTGTTGTAAACTAGCCGCTCCAAGACCCAATCGCTCAGCACGTTGGTCCAAAGCGGAATCACGGTCAAGCCTTTCACCGCGCCCGTCTGGATCTGCCCGGCGAGCCAGGCGTTATAGACGTGGCTTGACAAGTCTCCCGCCTGGATCCTCTTCTGCCAGACACACGGGATCAACAGCACCGCTGAGATGGCGACCATCATCAGCACCTCTGTGCTGCGCCTGAAGTAAGGAAAAGACGGCCCCGTGGGACCGCCCGGTTGCATCGAGCCTTCCAAGCGCCCTGGCCTCCGATGACGCGGCTAAGCCGCGAACTCCTCAGCTACTTATCTCCTCCGGCCTGTCCAGCCGGCTCTGTGCTTACGAACCGCTCCCCGAACCAGACAGACGAAAAGACTCCAACTCCGGCAATAGAGCGAAGCGGGTCGCCACTGAGGCGATTTTCTCTCCCGCTTGAGGAATCCATTTCTCACGCACCTGGTCTTGCCCGGCCGCCAATCGAAGATAGCCGACGCGCTGCGGGTCGATCTGCATGATGCGGCAACAGGTAGCATCCACCGCGACCGGATCGGCCCCAGCCACCACGACTCCCACAGGACGCGGCGTGCCCTGTATGGGGCCATTCCCTTCCATCCCCACGATTCCATCCACGATGGCAAAAGTCTTCGGAAACAGCGAGTGTAAATCGGCGATGCATTCGTCGATGCCCGCCCAATGAAGCATGTTCTTGGGCCAGCCATAGACGCCCCCCGGCACCAGGCCGAACAGATTTTTCATGCTCAAAGTTGCGCCCACCCAGTGGTGCGTTTTCATCTTGGGCATCGAAACCAGCAAGTCGCATCCAAGTATTGTTTGCGGAAGGTAGAGCGAGTTCAGTTTGGACTGGGGCCTGACGAGATTCACCTTTGTAACTTCGTCCAGATTGAGGTCCGTAAAAACGGACTCAAATTTCGGGACGGTTGAGAAATAGCCGGCAGAGTCGGCCAAGTCCAGAGTCTCCCGGCGGTGTCCGGGGCCCTCCGCGATTCTGACATCGGCCGCACCCGCGGCCCGGAACGCCTCCAGGGCTGCATGCACCATCTTTGGATGCGTATTGATGACGGTGTTGGAATCGAATTCGACCAGATTGGGCTTGAGGACCACTCGCTTTCCGCGGATATCCAGGCGGTGTTCAGAGATAATCCGCTGCATCAGGGCGTACAGATCTTCCGAATACGTCCCTACACGAAGGATCGAGACGGGATCAAGTTCGCGAGATGAGCGTCCACAGCCGGCCAGCGCAGCCGTTACGGCCGCACCCGCGACCCACTGCCTGCGTGTGACTGGGCGACTACTGGACAAACAGGTTTTTCCCTTGGCGCGCTGATTCGGCCAGCACCCCCAGCGCGAGGGGTACCGTGCCTTGGTGAGGAATGACAGCCCCCACAGACGGAGTTCTCCCGTGCACCAGCAATCCGAGAGTCAGCCAGCTGGTGGCTTCTAGAGATTTGGATTCGCGAAGATGACGTTCCCCGAGATCGAGGGCGACGCCTAGTTCGGCCGGGGTAGCGTTATGCAAAGCCAGCAGGGCTAAACCGGTCGTTTCCGGATAAGAGTCCGAATCATACCCGAGTGCATGGGTTGACCCATGATTCCACCCGCCGTCGCGGCAGCGCCGCGCCAGAAGGAACGACCTTCCGTCCCCGATGCGTTGCTGGACTAGAGTGTCTTTTTCGGAACGGTCGAACCTTTCAAGGGCCAGCAGGGTGAGAGCAGTCGGCACCACCCAGGCCGCAGTGCCCGGATACCATGGCCAGCCGTCGAATCGCTGACTTGGGTCCGCCCCGAGTCCCAGGAGACGAAGCCGTAACCGGTGCACCAAGCCGGATTCGCGTCCCGTTTGCGCCAAAAGCCACCGGGAGGCGCGGTTGCGGTCGATGCTCAGAACTTGCTCAGGCGGCAGCAATAGTACTAGCGCCGTAACCCAGGTGCTTTCATCCACGCCGTCTCGCGGAGCCCAGCCGCCATCCGGTCGTTGCCGGGAGGCAAGCCACTGTAGCGCTCGCTGGGCAGCATCGGATGAGGACACCTCTCCCGCCGCCAGCGCTAGGAGCGCGTAACAGGTGGGTTCAGTCCACGAACCTCCGACCGTTCGATAGCTCCAACCGCCGTCATTGTTTTGCCGATCTAAAAGCTCCTGCGAATAGGACACCATCAAGCTCAGATACGACCACTACGAGACTTGGCCGACGCCGATCGCTTACCGCGACCGCTTGCGGCGGCTTCGGCGCGCCACATAGAGGATTAAAATCAATCCCGCGGCAATCCAAAGGATAGCTGCCAACACGCTGTTACTCATGTATTTATATGCTCCATAATCATTTTTAGACTCATTCCTGCATTGTATGTCATCAGTTGACCACACCGCCGGCTTGTCGCATCAGTGGGAACAGATACTTGAAAACCTGCAGCAGCCCCGGTCCAGCGGACACCACGAGCATCGCCGGAAGTATGAAGAAAAAGATCGGGAAGACCAGCTTTACGCCGACCTTGTTGGCCCGTTCTTCGGCTTCCTGCCGGCGGCGAACCCGCATGAAGTCGGAATGCGTGCGCAATGAATCGGCAATGCTGGTTCCGAAACGCTCCGTCTGGATCAGGATGGCCACCAGCTTCCGCAACTCGGCTTCCCCGGTCCGTTCCGCGAGGTTTCGCAACGCTTCGACGCGGCGCTTCCCCGCGCGGATTTCCAGGTTCACAAGCTGTAACTCTTCGCTGATGTCTGCGTAGGTGTTGGCCAACTCTCGCGCCACGTATTGAATCGCCTGGTCCAGCCCGAGCCCTGCCTCAACCGAGACTACCAGCAGGTCGAGCGCGTCTGGAAGAGACATGCGGATTCGCTCGTGACGAGCCGAAACGAGGTGATCCAGATAGAGGGTGGGAAGAAAATAGCCCAGCATTCCGGCGCCCACAGGGATCACAATGGACAGGATTCCGTTCTGGGTAATGAACCCTCGGAAAATCAGCGCCAGCAGAACAAACACAACGATGGCGATGACGCGCCCCGCCTGATAATAGAAGAGCGCGTCATCAGAGTGATAACCGGCTGCCATCAAGTCGCGACGCAGCAAAGAAGCGTCGGCAGGATCGATAGGCACGTGCTCGCCCAGGTTCTGGATGATTTTGATAATCATCCCATCGCCGGCGGCGGTCGGACCTGGCATCGTCGTTGTGAACGTCGCTTCGCCTCCAAGTTGTTCGTAGACTCTCCCGGGGCGTGCATAGCGGCGGTAGCCGAAGTAGGAGATAGCTCCTAGCAGAATGAGGAACAACAGAAGGGAGAGAAGAATGGCCATGACTTTTTAGACCTTGATATCGACGATGCGCCGCATGATGTAATAGCCTACGAGTTGGGCCGCGACGGCTCCGGCAATCATCCACTTGCCGTCCGGATCCTTTGCCATGCCCTGGAGGTAGCCAGGGGCGACAAAGGGCAAGGCCACAAGCATGACCAGGGGCAAGATGCTGAGAATCGTCGCTGTCATTCTGCCGTGTGCACTGGCAGCTTTGACCTGCCCCTTTAGCTTGAACCGTTCGCGAATTACATACGCTAGCCGGATCAGGATCTCGCTTAAATTGCCGCCCGTCTGGCGTTGCAACAGGACGCAGGAAACGAACATGCGAATGTCCAGAAGCGGTATACGATCAGAAAAATTCGCCATGGCCACGTCCAACGGCGCACCGAGATTCTGCTCGTTGAACAACACGCGAAACTCTTGACCCAGGGGGTCCGGAGACTCCTGTCCCAGCATCTCCAGACTGATGGAGAACGCATGCCCGGCACGCATCGAACGAGCCAGAAAGTCCAGGGCGTCGGGAAGCTGGGCTTCGATTTCCCCCAGCCGCTTCGTCCGCTTGTGCCGGACGTACAGCCACGGGAGCGATCCCAGAAACAGCATCCCCAGGGGGATACTGAAGAACACGAACCCCAAAGGGCGTAAGAACCATCCCAGCAGAGCCCCAATTCCGGCCATGATCAAGGTGGTCGCGACCAGCCGGGTCGGGCTCCAAGTGAGACCACCTTGCTGGATGAATTTGCGAAGGCGCTCAATTTCCCCGGTTTCCTGGAAAAATAACTCTAATCGATCTTCTACCCTTGGCTCCAGAACGACTGGCTGCAACGCTTCGGCAGAATCGCCCGAGACGACATTTAGCATCCCTTCGACCTGCTTCTTGCGTTGTGCTTCCAAAACCCGGTAACCAACACTGACGGCTACCATGACAACCGCGAACAAAACCAAAAACGTGACGCCGATAACAATCTGAATCATGCCTGCGGAGGCCCTCCGATCTCGACCACGGTTTGAAAGACAGCGGCCGGTATCTGCATGCCGGATGCGCGAAGCCGTTCGTAGAATTTCGGACGGATGCCGGTGGCACGGAACCGTCCGGTCACACGGCCTCCCTCGGTGAGGCCGGTCCGCTCAAACACGAAGATGTCCTGCATGGTCACCAGCTCGCCCTCCATGCCGGTGCACTCTGTCAAGGCCACCACCCGTCGGGTTCCGTCGCTGAATCGGGCGATCTGCACAAACAGGTGGATAGCCGAGGCGATCTGCTGGCGAATAGATCGAACGCCCATATTCGCGTTCGCCATGCCGACCATGACTTCCAGTCGCGAAACGGCGTCGCGGGGCGAGTTGGCGTGAATCGTGGTGAGTGACCCGTCATGACCGGTGTTCATGGCCTGCAGCATATCGATGGCCTCGTCGCCGCGGACCTCGCCGACGATAATGCGGTCAGGCCGCATACGGAGGGCGTTGATGACCAGGTTCCGGATCTTGATGGCGCCGTTGCCTTCGATGTTGGGAGGACGGGTCTCCATGCGCGCCACATGTTCCTGATTCAGCTTCAGTTCGGCGGCGTCCTCGATCGTGACAATCCGCTCGTCCTCAGGAATAAATGAAGACAGCGCGTTCAATAAGGTAGTCTTTCCAGCGCCGGTTCCACCGGAGACGATGATGTTGAGCCGGACCCGGACACAGGCTTGCAAGAGCATCAACATGCCTTCGGTTATGGTGAGGTTGCGAACCAAGTCTTCGCCCTTTAGCCTGTCCCGGCCGAAACGGCGGATTGAGAGGAGCGGTCCATCCACGGCCACCGGCGGAATCGCGGCGTTCACGCGAGATCCGTCAGGCAGGCGGGCATCCACCAGGGGCGATGATTCGTCCACGCGGCGGCCCACTCGCGCCACCACCTTCTCGATAATCCGCATCAGGTGCGCGTCGTCTTTAAATTGGACGGGTGTCTTGTAGAGCTTGCCCGCGCGTTCAATGTGAACCAATTTCGGCGTGGTGACCAAAATATCGGAAATGGTTGGATCGGCCAATAGCGGTTCCAGAGGCCCCAGCCCGAAGACTTCGTCGATCACTTCGCCAATGAGGCGATCCTTCTCCACCAAGCTCAGCGGTGTTTTTTCTTCTTCCACCAACTTGGAGACCGCAGCGCGCACCTCGGATCGTACGCGGTCGCTCGAAACGCTCGAAAGCATCTCCAGATTGATCCGGTCCAGCAGTTTACGGTGAAGGATAAACTTCAGCTCTTGCTGGTTTCTGTCGAAGACCTCCTGACTGAACAGGCGTCCTACCCAACCCGCCTCCCGGCCAACCAGCTCATTTGAAGTTGAATTCATATTTCTTAATTCCTAACCGAAAAGCGTGAACTTCTTCTTCTTATCCTCTGTCGTACCGGCGATCTTGGCCGTCAAGCGGGCAAAACTCTTCCCCAAGTGGCTCTTGTCATCCACGAGCCGTCCTTCCGCGTAGGCGTCCTGCAGCGCCTGATAGTCGTTCGCGAGCGTTGCGAAAATGGGCAAGCCGAGCATTTGCTCCAGCTCGTCCAGCGTGACGTCTAGGCGCTTGGGAAGGCGATTTAGAATCAAACGGATGTTGGCCTTGGGATAGCCGCTGTCGACCAGGTACTGGATCATCTGCTTCGCCTGATGCAAAGCCGGTACTTCATGGGTGGTCACGAGATAGGTTTCATGCACCACGTCCAGCATCGAAAGCGTATTGCCATTCAAATTGCGGCCCAAGTCCAGTACGCTCCAGCCGTACTGGCCTCGCGCGAATGCCAGAACTTGTTTCAATTGCGGAGCCAAAACCTGTTTGGCCGCGGGGGCTGTGGGCGCGGTGAGGATCTCCAGGTTCGGGATACCGTTGGAAATGAGTCCATGCCAGAAGCTTTGATCGAGTCTCTGAAGATTGTTAACCGCGTCCACAATGGAATAGGGAGACTTCGTCTTCGCCAGGAACCCTATCAGGCCCGCTTGTAGATCGACGTCGGCCAACAGCACTTTCGAATGGACCAGGCGTGGCAGTTGGACGGCAACGTGGCACGCTAGTGTGGTGGCTCCGCAGCCCCCCTTCGCGGAAACAAACGCCAGCATTTTTCCGGTAGGTTTCTGACCTTCGCGAGACTGTTCGCGGGTCTTGGAGAGGCGCTCCAGTGCCGCCTGCAACGCGTCATGCAAGGGCGGGTACAGATATTCGCTAGCCCCGGCACGCAGGGCGTCCAGAATCGCTGCTGGCTCGGCTGTAGTATTCAGTGCGAAGACCGCCGGCTGCGCCGCTGTCGAACGAATTCTCTTTATGACGTCTTCGAGCGGCTCCCGCAGCCGCGTAACATCCAGCACGATCACATCGGGGCGGACGCGCTCGATTCGATCCAGGAATCCCGCCCAATCCGGCGGGAGTTCCGATAGCTCGAACAGCAACCGGACAGAGAGATTCTGAAGCGAGCGATTCAGCTCATCCCATAGCTCTCTAGTCTGGACGACGATTCCTGCGGCAATCGGATACACGTTTTTGAACTCCTGTTACTGCTGCTGCGGAGGCTGGCCGCCGCCGTTCGGCGCCGGCGCATTAGGCGGAGGCGTCCCTGGGGGCGCGGTCTGTCCCGCGGGTGTCGTACTGGGAATAATCGGAACCGGGACGTATTGCACCGGAGTCGGCTGCGATGGAGGCGGCGTCGGCGTCTCAATCTTGGTCAGTTCTTCCACCGGAAGAGTTCCCAGCGGCTTTGATAGCGGCACTGGACCCGTCACTTCCACGCCGGGTGTGCGCGGCGGATTCGATGAGGTATTGGGCGGCAGAAACTCGCTGGGCCTTTTCAAGTCGGGAAGCGACGTTCCCTTGGCCATAGGCCGAACGATTTCAGGAGTCACCAGGACGATCAGCTCCGTGTTGTTCTTGTTGATCGTACGCGAACGAAACAGCTTTCCGAAGAACGGGATGTCTCCCAGACCGGGGATTTTGCTGAAGCTTTCCGTGTCGCGATTGTCGAGCAGCCCTCCGATGGCGAAACTCTGCCCGTCTTCCAGCTCAATACCGGTCGTCACACGCCGTGTGTTCAGACCCGGAATCGTGAACCCGTTAAAAACCAAGCCGTTGGCATAATCGAGAGAACTCACTTCCGGTGTCACCTCCAGACGGATCGTCCCACGCGGCGTGACCGTAGGGGTAAAGTTAATCCGCACGCCGAACTCACGGAATGCGATAGTCACCTGCCCCACACCTCCGCCGCCACCTTGCAGAGTGGGATACGGGAACTCCCCGCCTGCAAGGAAGCTGGCGTTGTGGCCATTAATGGCCAAGACGTTAGGTTCAGCCAAGACTTGCAGAAGGTTTCTGGATGCCAGTGCCTGGATGGCGGTGGCCAGGTTCAGATCCGGACGGAAAAGGAAAACGTTGAGGGCCGTCCCTAGCGAAATCGTGCCGCCCGCAGTTGTTGAGACGCCGGGAGTTGCAGTAGAGATCGAACCTATTGTGTTGCCAACGCCATTCCCGGCAAAACTGATCGAGAGTTGGTTGGCCGTCGATCGATCCACGTCCGCGAACCTTACCTTCAGCAGAATCTGTGGATCCGTATCGGGGACGTTCACGTGCAGCAGATTGATCGTCTTGCCGAGTGTGGAGGCGATCATCACCGCGCGGTCTCCCGTGGTGAGATTGGGAACGGTTCCCCGCAGAAACACAGTGCCGTCCTCCAGGTCCAAAGTGACGTTATCGCCGCCCATCTCAGTGGCGAGCTGCCGCCGAACCGCATCGATGTGAGTCTCGTTGCGCTGCACGGTTAAATCGAAGAACAGCCGGTTCCCTCCCTGCTGCCACACCACCATGCTGGTCTCCCCGACTGTTTTGCCGTTGATGAGGATTTCGCGCGGGTTGATGGCCACCGCTTCCGCCAGAGCTCCATTCGCCACGGCAATGCGTTCAATGACGGTCGGGGAATCCACGAGCACCGATTTCCCGACTGTCACCGTCAAATCCCGCGACGCCGTGGCTTGCGTTGTTGCAGGCGCCTGAGCCAGCGCGGCGGTTATAGCCAGCCCGCTCGCGACAATCCCAACTACGCGTATCGACAACTTCATTACTGTTGGCCCTCCGAGGCGGATTTCTCTAGTTCACGGGCGAACTTCGACTGCGTCCGAGACGTACCATGGATCACCTCGACCACGATGGGGGGAGGTGGTGGCTCGGGTTTCGCTTTTTCGGGAGCAGGTGGAGGCGGCGGTGGCGCGGCAGCCCGACGGCTTGTTCCCTTCGCGACAGCCGGAGCAGCCTTGCCACCCGGCGGCGGCATGCCGTTCTTGTTTGCGTATAAATAGGCGACTGTAGTTCCCTTGGTATCGGTCTCTTTTGTATCCAGCGGGTTCCGTAAAATTAACTGAATTCGTGTTTCGTTGCTCGCAAGGCTGAGAACTTCGGCCTGTTCCGGCGTGACCAGCATGTTGAGGACGCCCACGCTGACCGGCTTGCCTTCCGCATCCTTCGTGATATTCTGGCCGGCAGAGAGCACCTCCACGTTCTGCATCAGTGTCTTGTTCTGGTCACCCAGTCCGCCGTTGCCCTTGGGCGGCGTACCAGAAATCAGAAGATCCACTTTCGATCCGGGGATCACGAACCCGGCGACACCAACAATGTCGTTCACCCGGACAGCCACCGCCCGCATGCCCGGCGGAATGGTCGCGGCCAGTCCCGCGCCGGCGCCTTTGGCGGCCAGGCGGGTGTCCAGGATCGGCTCATTTTCATAAATCTGAGAGGTCACGCCCCGCCCGACCGCATCTTCAGGCTTCGCAATGGCACCCACGGGAATCGGCCCGCCCCAATCCAACATCTTCACGTCCACGTCCTTAATCAGCACGCCGTTGTCGAGGTTGTGAGTCGCTACCAGCACGCGGTTAGACGGCGCGCTCTTGTTGGCCTCAAACTGGGCCGAGATAACCCGGTACAAGATGTAGCTGGCGGCAGCGGATACTACCAAAGCGAAAATCAATACGGTCAGCAGACGCTTATTCACGGCAAAAGACTCCCTTGTAAGCTCGCATTAACTTGCATTATTGGACGCCGCCAGACGCGAATTAACAATGCCCCAAATGGAGGACGTCAACTGGCCCATGCTAATGAACATCGCGGCCCCGGAGAGGCAGACGAACGCCAACAGTAGCGAATACTCAATCAGGTCCTGAGCCTGCTCGTTTCGCCAAAAGTTTATGATCCAGAGTAGCACTCCGTCCTCCCACTCTCTCGCTTCCCCGAAACGCCGGCGACCCGGGGACAGAGCAGGCGCCCGCGCGCCCGTCTGAACCTATCCGCTTCACTTCTCTAAGTTGCGCGTTCCGCAATTCCGGTCAAACCCGGCCCGAGACACTTAAGTACCGAGCTCGACCGGAACTCTGCCCTCTTAGCTGGCGGCGGCGGTATTCGCATTGGTCAGCACCGCATTCGCGGTGGTCCAAATTCCCAACAGAGACTGGCCCGCGCTGATAAACAGCGCAGCCGAGGCCAGACACACAAACGCGAGTAACAACGTATACTCGATTAAGTCCTGACCTTGCTCGTCACGAATGAAACGAACGATAAACTGCTTCATTTTTGATTTATCCTCCTAATTTTCTGATTCCGGCCAAACCCGGCCCGAAGCACTCAAGTGCCCGAGTTTGACCGAAACACTGCCTGCTTAACTGCTAGCCGCGGTATTCGCGTTGGTCAGGACCTTATTTGCGGTGGTCCAAATCCCCAACAGAGACTGGCCCGCGCTGATAAACAGCGCAGCCGAGGCCAGACACACAAACGCGAGTAACAACGTGTACTCGATCAGGTCCTGACCTTGCTCATCGCGAACGAAACGAACGATAAACTGCTTCATTTTTAATTTGCCCTCCAGTGTTTGTGATCACGAGGTCTTTCGAAACCTCGTGAGGTTGTGTGATCCGGAGATCACGTGCTCCCCCACCAATGTTCCCGGTGGAAGTCCGTTCGCCGCTTCCGGCCGCACCCACGGCCGGCCGGAACACGATGGCGATGCCGTCGTCATAGACGACACGCCAGCGGCTAGATCCTTTCAGAGTTGTGGCAAGGGGCGCTTGCGGAGGCAACAGAATGGTATCCACGCCGTACTGATCCAGCGTCTGCTGCCAGTCCCACTTCACGCCGAGCACGCTCAACCACTTCTCGACGTTGGCGCCGCCATAAAAGTCACTGCGCCCATCCCAAAATACTTTTCCGCCCTCCGGGGATCTCGTATACAGAAGATAATCGCCCCATTCGTCGTTGGTGAAAATGCGCAGGGCCGGATCCTGTAGCACACTCAATGCGCCGACCGGATACGCGTTCGCATCGTACTCCGGCTTCAATGCCGTCCCCGCGGCCGGAGAATGCATCGCCAGCCCGAACAGCACCAGGATTGCCACCGGAATCGCGTGGACCCGCCACAGCCTCTCGATCGGCGCGACTTCGTCCGAGGCAGCACGTACCAGCTCGGCCGCCTTCTGAATCCACACAGCGATCCTTGCCCGGCTCAGCGATCCCAGCCAATCCACCACCGCCGTGGCCGTCAGCGGCGCCGCCACGATCATGAAAATCGGAACGTTGCGCACCACCAGCAGGGACAGATGCGCCCACGCTGCCAGCAGCAGCACTTCGGCAAAGCGCCTGCGAGCGCCATACCAGATCGCCGCCCCGAACCCCAAAATCAGCATCATCTCGAAAAAGATCGCAGCCGGACCCTGGAAATTCGCGGCCTGGAACTCGCTGATAAACGCCGACTGCCTTGGATCTTGCACGTATTGCCAGATGTGCTGGTGTAGATGGTACGCATAAGGATTGATTAGGCTGGCCGCCAGGCATCCCAGCGCAGTCGTGAAGTATGGGATCGAGGCGCGCACCGCCTTCCAGCGCTCTTCGCTGGTGGCCGCGATCACTGCTCCCGCCAGTTCCCCGGCGCCGACCAGGCCCACAATCGCGATACCGAATACAAACCCGCCGTGAATATTCGTCCACAGCACGGCCAGCCCCGGCAGCCACCACAGCAGCTTCCGCCGCCCTTCCCGAACCCGTTCGAGGATCGAGAGATAGATCACGATAAACAACATGCTGAACAAGTGCGGACGGGCCAGCCAATGGATGGAGGATCCGGCTGCCGCCAGGACCGTGAGGCCAATCGCCACCAGCAAGTTTTGACTGCGCCGGGCGATCAGCTTGTATAAGAGAGCGAAGGTCACACAAATCACGAAAAAGCTGGTCAGGGCCACGCCCCCCAAACCCGCCCGGTCGAAGGTCGCCGCCGCGCCCACGTCCCAGAGCCACTCCCAGGCGAACCAGGGCTGGCCGGGCATGGTAAAGGAGAACATATCCGTATAGGGGACCTGATGATGCGCCAGGATCCACTGTCCGGTTCGGACGTGCCAGCCTGTGTCTCCGTCGCCCAACAGGGTGCGGACGCCCTGCATCCGGGTGAACAGAAATACCACCGGCATGAGGAACGCGATGTCCGTAAGGGACGGCATCAGCCGAAATATCGGATTGGGCTTCAATTCGGTCATTTATTCACTGAGGTACCGAAAGATTTGTCCCTTCCAAAAAACATTGTGGTCAAGGAAGTCCAGTGCGCCAATGGACCGTTGATCCCGCTGCCGCCAGTACCGTGAGCCCAATTGCAGCCAGTACGTTTTGCCTGTACGCGGCAAACTGACGGTATAAGAGCCAGGCGATAAGGCAAATGATGAAAAACCCGGCCACGACTACCCCGACCCGATTGATGAGCCCGGACGCC
>JAICXC010000028.1 GCA_025980665.1 Bryobacteraceae bacterium | reverse complement strand
GTGGTGGACGGATTTGGACTGGCGCCACTGGCAGTGAATGCCCGGCTGGATCTGGATATTACTTCCGTGCCCACCGCCGTAGGTACACTGCCGGGACGCGATCTGACTGTGACTATTCGACTATGAGCCGCAAATGAACGCGAATGAACACCAATGGAAATCGACAAACTTACTCCGGATCGGGATTTACAGTGTTTCTTTCTCCATCCCACGGCGATCGCAGCGATCAGCGGCGCCTCGACGGATGGATTCACGGTATCGGGAACGTGGCGCCAGCAATTTGACTGGGCCGTAATTGAATGGAATCGCGATAACGTATATGAACATCCGGCGTTGCGAAACCTGCCAGATGGCGATCTGAGCGGTTTAGTGCTGAGTTACGAAGAAACTCGCACGAATTGTATTGCGCTGGATTCGGATCTATTCCCCACTGTAGATTGGCCGTATCTGCGAGTGTGGGCTGGGGACGACCCAGCGGCAGATCCGTATTTCGTGCCCTTGAAGGATCATGCGGAGGCGATCGAGGGCAGCTATCAATCGGCATATGCGGATTTCACCCTTTCCGGTACGGCGGTGGCGGGAGAGTTTGTAGGTCTGGGATATCTTGGGCTGAGCTATACGTATGAGGTGGCTTCCGGCGACACACTCGATGATATTGCAGCGGCAATTGCGAGCGGTATAAATGGGTTGACTTCGCCATTTCTGACGGCGACTCAGACCGGGACAACGATACGAGTACTTTATCCTAGTACCGCTGGTGCGAACGGGACCCGGTTTGGCATCTATTCGTCCACGAGTGGTTCGTTAATGTGGGACGCGGCGGCCAAGACACTAGCGAATGGAACATCGCCAACGAAGTGGCGGGTGACGATCGACTTCTCGTCCCTGGTCGATAGAGATGGTGCGAGCGTTCCTAATAATAAGATTCGCAAGCTCCGGTGGACATATGCAGCGGACCTACAGACCGGCGCGTTCGAGCGGAGTGAATTCGCGGCAGCTATTTCGAACTGGGTCGTGACTGGAACCGGCAGAACCTATTCGGTGGCGGGTCCTGGGAGCCGGCGCTATGAAGATGATTCCATCGGTATGACGTATAGCGGGTCGTGGAATGTCACGCGCGGTAACTATTCGGGCGGCACGATTCACGCGACGACGACGGAAGGCAATGCAATCAGCTTCCAGTACACGGCTGCGCAGGCGCACACCTTATACATCGGCACGCGATATACGGGTAACGGTGCGCACCTATCGATGGTGGTGGACGGCGGCGCGGCCAGTACGGTGGATCTCCGCGTTCCGGGCGAGGATGTGCTCATCCGATGGCCGGTGGGCGAGTACGGTACCGGGACTCACACCGTGACAATAACGCATGCAGGTCCGCCGGGTGGAGACTTTTTCTTCGACTTTCTGGAGACGGCTGTACCGGCCACGACGTTACCGACGTTCCCAGATGAGCCGCGGATGACGCTCGCCACCGATTGGGATACGGATCATTCGATCGCTCTGGCGCCGGAGCGAACTGCTTGGCTGATCGACACGCTGGGGTTCAAGGGCAGGCAGAACCATTATGTCGGCGCGCTGTGGTTTTACGAGCTGGCGAATGTGGACAATGTCTATGCTGCGGGCACCGTGACGTTCGGAGGCGAACCGGAGCCGGGCCAATTTGTTTCGATATTCCTGGGCCGCGATGACGATAGTGCGACGCCCACCGAGATCCAGCGGGGGATGCACGGCGGCGACACGTTGGAAACAATCGCAATCTCCTTTGCCCAGGAGTTGAACCATGGTTACACCGGTGTGTGGGCCAGTGTTTCCGGCACCGTCGTCACGATCCATTCGCGGTCGCTGGGCGACGATGGGAATCATTACACGCTGGACAAATCCACGACTAGCAGTACGCTGACCGTGAGCGTTTCGGCGACATTCTCCGGCGGACACACGGGGGTGTGGCGAACGGACCTCACGGCTACCCCGAGATTGAATCGCGCTGTACGGGACTGGAACAAAAACTTCTTTACGGCCCTTGCTGGTTATGGAATCGACGTTGTGACGGCCTTCAGCACGGAGTTGCGCGATGTCGACCCGGCGGTGGGTGTGGGCATGGTCCAAAGAGGTCCAGTCGGCGACGCCATTTATTTACAGACGCCATCGTATCAAACCAACTTCTCGCCGACGAGTCTCGATTTCTGGAAGCAGGTGTATCTGGACGCGGCGGCCCTTCAGGCGGATGCCGGCTTACAGCCCTATCTGCAATTTGGCGAAGAGCAGTGGTGGTATTTCCCAAACGACGGACTCGGAAATGCATTTTCCGGAATGCCATTTTACGATGCCTGGACAGCGGGTCAGTTCCTAGCCGATTACGGAAGAGCGATGACGGTGTTTGCCGACAATACGGCCGATCCGGTAGCGTATCCGGACGAAGTGACATTTCTGCAGACCGTACTGGGAAACTTTACCGCTGCAATTATGGACTACGTCCGCGGCACATACTCGAACGCGCGGTTTGAAGTACTCTATCCCCTAGATGTGAATCAAACGCCCTTCAATAGGGCGATCAATTATCCGCCAAGTCAGTGGACCGCGGCCACGCTCGATTGTCTTAAAACGGAGGGTTTCGGTTTCACCCTCCAGCGCAACCTGGACAAAAGCGAACAGGCGCTGGCACTGAGTGGATTTCCTGCATTCCCCGCGACGCAGCGAAGCCACTTGGTGGGGATCGGCGACGCCTCCACTGCGTGGATGAAAGAGGCTCATTCGGCGCAGGGAAAGGGCTTCGAAAGCGTCGTCTTATTTGCGCTGGATCAAATGTGCCTGATCGGCTACGGGCTTCCGCTGACGGAGATGTTCCGGCGGAGCGTAAGGATGGGGAGTTAAACTGGTCTCGGTTGCTCCACGTCCAAAACGTTTCGAAAGCGTATCGTTTGTACCGCCGGCCGCTGGACCGGCTGACCGAAATCCTGCCATTTGTTCCACACCAGCCTCCGTCCGAGTTTTGGGCGCTTCGTGACGTCAATCTCAGCATCGAGCGCGGCGAGGTTCTGGGTGTCGTCGGCCCGAATGGCAGCGGGAAAAGCACCCTGCTGCAGATCGTCTGCGGGATTCTGGAGCCGACGCGGGGTCGCGTGCTCGCGAGCGGCAGGATCGCGGCGCTGCTCGAGCTCGGGGCGGGTTTCAATCCGGAGTTTAGCGGCCGCGAAAACGTCTTCCTGAACGGCGAGATTCTGGGGATCTCACGGCCGGAGATGGAGCGCGCATTTCCTCAGATCGAGAAATTCGCCGAGATCGGCACTTTCATGAATCGTCCGGTGAAGGAATATTCCAGCGGCATGTATGTGCGGCTGGCCTTCGCCACGGCAATCCACGTGGATCCGGAAATCCTGATCGTCGACGAGGCGCTGGCGGTGGGTGACGCGATCTTTGCCAACCGCTGCATCAAGAAATTCGAAGAGTTGAAGCAGCGCAAAGTTACGGTGCTCTTCGTTTCCCACGATTTGGGACTAGTGAAACGCCTGTCGGATCGTGCGGCGCTGATGGTGGATGGCCGCGTGGCGGCATATGGTGCGCCGAGCGAGGTAGTGAATCGCTACGTCGGGATGGTGCTCGAAAGGCAGGATGCGCCACGTTCGGGCGGCGAAGGTTTCGGCGGAAGCTATAGGCACGGCGATGGTGCGAGCCGAATACTCTCAGTAGAGATGCTCCCGAATAAGAATGTGGCGCCGGGCGAGCCTGTGACCATCATCGTGCGCGCCAAAGCCGAAAAAGACCTAGAGAATCCAGTGGTGGGTATCCTGATTCGCAACCGCCTCGGCATCGATGTATTCGGCACGAACACGCGGATTGAACAAGTCGGCTCAGGATGCATGCGCGCGGGCCAAACGTTTGAGGTCGAATTCGTATTCGATTGCCTGTTGACCCGGCAGGACTATACACTGACGGTTGCCACCCAGTATCCGGACGGCTATAGCCAGGATTGGCTGGACGACGTGATTTCGTTTTCGGTAATGGACGCGCGCGATGTTGCGGGGCTCGCGAGTTTCCGGACCCGCGTAAACTGGCGGCGAATATCGGTATGAGACTGACAGAAATCCAAACGGCGTTGCGGGATGAAGGATTGGACGGCTGGCTGTTTTTCGATCATCATCAGCGTGATCCGCTGGCGTATCGCGTGCTGCAGTTCACGCCCGGTTCGATGGTGACGCGCCGCTGGTATTATTTCGTTCCGGCGAGCGGCGAACCCCGCGGATTGGCTCACAAGATCGAATTCGAAACCCTTAAGGATCTTCCGGGCGCAATTGGACTATATGCCGGCTGGCAGGAATTAGTCGAGGGTCTGCGGGGCATTTTGGGTAGTGCCAAACGCGTTGCGATGCAGTATTCGCCGAATTGCGCGGTGCCGTACGTCGCAATGGTGGACGCTGGAACGGTGGAATTGGTTCGCGGAATGGGGATCGACGTGGTTACGTCGGCGAATCTGGTTCAGCTTTTCGAGTCGCGCTGGACCAAGCAGCAACTTGAGCATCACCTGGAAGCGGGGAGGCGCATCGACAAGATTCGGGCTGACGCGTTTGCCCGAATTTCGAGCAAGGTGCACGCAGGCGAGCGTGTCACTGAATGGGAGGTGCAGCAGTATATCCTCGACCAGTTTCGCGCGGGCGGTCTGATCACGGATCACGGTCCCGACGTGGCGGTGAATGCGAACGCGTCGAATCCGCATTACAATCCCACGGAGGCACGCTGCTCGGAGATCCGGCGCGGGGACTTGGTGCTTCTGGATATGTGGGCGAAGCTGGATGTTCCGGATGGTGTTTATTACGACATCACGTGGGTCGGATATTGCGGTGAACGGCCGCCTGAGCCGATGGAAAAGGTGTTCGGTATCGTTCGCGATGCGCGGGACAAAGCGATTGCGCGGGTCCAGACCGCAGTCGCCGCGAAAGAGTCGCTCTGCGGTTATCAGGTGGATGATGCAGCTCGGGCGCATATTCGAGATGCGGGATATGCGGGGTACTTCTTTCATCGCACGGGACATTCGATTGGCGTGGAAGTTCACGGCGCCGGTGCCAACATGGATAACCTCGAGACTCACGACGAACGCCGCGTGATTCCGTGGACTGGCTTCTCGATCGAGCCTGGGATCTATCTCCCGGACTTCGGCGTGCGATCCGAAGTAGACGTGTTCGTAGACGAGACCCGCGCGCGCGTGACCGGCGAGATTCAAGAAAAACTTATCTTGCTATAGCGGCTGCCCGGGCTGCGTCCAGCGTGCCTTCGGTGGATGCGATCCAGGTCTCGATACGCTGTTGCTCGGCGCCAGCGCGCTCCAAGGCAGCGGATGTCTGTTCACGGGCGGGTCCGCCCGCCACGGTCCGGACCTGCACGAAGTATTCGGGATCCAGGCAACGTTCCATCTCCTGATCCGTAAGTTTCAATGCGGGGCGGGACGCTCGCAATGCCTCGGCCAGCGAGGCCGGATCGTCGCGCGAGCCGCAGGATCGCACAGCGTCCGCGACCAATCCGTGCGCCTCCCGGAAGCTTAACCCTTCGCGGCGGACTAGCGTATCGGCCAGCTCGGTGACCGTCAGGAAATCTCGCCGCGCTCGATTGGCCATCAGCGCCGTATCGACCTGGGCAGTCCCGAGCGCGCCGGCCAGTAGCTTAAGGGCGCGATGCGCGTCCGTGAACATGGTGAAAACCAGTGGCTGAAGATCGTCTTCGCTATCGTTCACGTCGCCGAACGGCGTGTTGTGAGCGCAAGTAAGCACTGCCTGGGCTTCGCCCAACGCACGGCTAGCCAGGATGCGGACGTGCTCCAGCGCCACGGGATTGCGTTTCTGCGGCATGATGCTGGAGGTTTGCACGAACGCGTCGGCCAGGCGCAGATATCCGAACTCTCGCGTCGACCATAGGAGCAAATCCTGGACCAGCTTGCCGACGTTGACCATGGCTACGGCCACGGCGGCCGCAGTTTCGGTGATGTAATCGATCGACGCGATGGCGCCGTAGGAATTTTCGGCGAGACCATCGAACCCGAGAAGGCGCGCGGTAGCATTACGGTCGATGGGGAATCCCGACGTGGTGATCGCGGCGGCGCCCATCGGGCTCAGATTGACGCGTGCGAACGCAGCCTGGAGCCGTGCAGAGTCGCGCGCCAGAAACTCGATTGCGGCCAATAGATAATGCGCCAGAGTGGTCGGCTGCGCGGGTTGGGTGTGCGTATGAGCCGGCATGATCGTCAGGACGTGTTCGGCGGCGAACTTAAGCAGCACACTCCGAAGTTCCGCCACGGCGCGCGCCATTCCGAGGATGTCGCGCCGTGCCGTCATGCGATAGAGCGTCACCGCGATGTCGTTCCTGCTGCGAGCCGTGTGCATCTTGCCCGCCAGCTCGCGTCCGGCGGATTCTTCGAGCAATTCTTCGATAAAGAAAAATAAGTCTTCAGAACTGCCGTCAAAGTGCGCTGCCGCGATACGATTCCGATCCAAGCCGTGTAGCACCGCCAGCAGTTTGCTCTCTTCCTCGCGAGTCAGTAGCCCGCATCCTGCGAGCATGCGTGTGTGGGCGTAATGGATCTCGATTAGCGCCCCCAGGAAGTATTTTTTAGCGTCTTCGAAGTTGTGGATCAGGACTGTTTCGGCGTAAATCGGCGCAGGGAAAGGATCGGACATCCGGTACCTTCATGATACTCGCCGTGATACTTTGCTGAAGTAGTCGATCCCGCTCCAGAGCGTAAGCGCTGCGGCAACCCAGCCCAGAATCGTCGCCACGATCAAAGGAGTGATGGCGGCTGCATGACCCACGGCAAAGAGCACATATGCAATCTGCGCCGCCGTGCTCGCTTTGCCCCATACCGAAGGCGGGAAATCGCGGCGGAGCTTGCGCGCAAGCGCTATGATCGCAAAGCCGAGGATCAGGAGGTCGCGGCCCAGGACCAAGGCCATCAACCAGAACGGAATAATCTCTTTCAGGCCGAGAATCAGGAACGAACCGCTGAGCAGGACTTTATCGGCTATGGGATCGAGCAATGCGCCTAGGCGTGAGGCAACCTGAAATCGCCGGGCGATAAATCCGTCCAGCACATCGGTGCAGCTTGCTATCGAGAACCAGACCAGCGCAGTCCGGTACTCGGCGGTCCACAGCAGGTAAAGAATGTAAGGTGCTGCCAGCAGCCGTGCTGCCGTCAGGAGATTGGGAAGCTGCTTCAACCCGTCTAGGATACTAGTGCGTGGGCCACACGTCCGGCGAGCTGATCGAAACTCAGGATCTCGTAAAGCGTCGGATCGTTCATGATGCGGTTAACCAACGCGAAATGCATCGCGTGTCCTGCTTTTTCCGCGATCACGTGACCTAGCAGCGGTTTGCCGATCAGCGCAAGATCGCCGATCAGATCCAGGGCCTTATGTCGGCAGCACTCATCCGGGAAGCGCAAGCCGCCCTTATTGAGAATCGTGGTGCGGTCGAAGCACACGGCGTTATCGAGCGATGCGCCGCGGATCAACCCCATGTTGCGCATCTGGTCCAGCTCGTATTCGAAGCCGAACGTTCGCGCCGGGGCGATTTCGGCCGCATAGCGCTCCGGCGTCACCTCGATTTCGAGGGTCTGCCGCTCTACCAATGGATGCGGGAAATAAACTTCGCAGGTCAGTAGGAACCGGTCCGAGGGCAGGATCGTGATGCGCTTGCCGCCGCCTTCCACCGAAACCGGCCGCCGGATACGCAGATAGCGCCGATGCTTGCGGTATTCGCGGATTCCCGCGCTACGGATCAGCTCGACGAAGGGCTGCCCGCTGCCATCCAGGATCGGCACTTCCAGGTTATTGATTTCGACGTACGCGTTGTCCACGCTCATGCTGTAGAAAACGCTGAGCAGGTGTTCGGTTGTGGAAATCAGCACCCCTTGACGCATTAGGCTGGTGGCATAGCTGACTTTTTGTACGTGACGCCAGCTGGCTGGAATCTGAAAGCCATCCAAATCGCTGCGTACGAAGACAATACCGGTGGAAGGAGGCGCCGGAAGGATACGGATGCGGACCGGAACACCCGAATGAAGCCCCACGCCGCTGGCTTCGACGGGCCGTTGGACCGTCGTCTCGAATCTCAGAATTTTGGCTCCAAACTAGGCATCAATACGTACTGACGACATTGTAACAACGAGGAGTACGTTGTCGCTAGCTTTCTGAAAAAAAATGACTTGCTGGTGTTGTGCCGTGTCTTTTAGGACACAGTCGTAGTATTTTTGTGGCAAATTCGCAAATCCTGGGAAGGCTCATATACCATAAGGGAGGTGGCGCGTCTCTTCCTGATTGATTCCTTTGGGTTCATTTTTCGGGCCTATCATGCTCGAGCCCGCTCCGGGGCCCCTCCCATGCGCACTGGGTCGGGGTTTTCCACAGAAGCGGTGTACATTTTCCACAACATGGTCCGGAAGCTACGAACGCAGCACAAGCCGGATTATCTCGCCGCGATTTTTGAAAGCTCAGGCCCTACGTTCCGTGACGAGGTATTTGAAGCCTACAAAGCCACCCGTACCGAGACTCCTCCTGATTTGCTGGAGCAGATTCCCTGGATTCGCAAGATCTTGGACGCGATGCGGATTCCGGTGCTTGAATATCCGAATTTTGAAGCCGACGACGTGATCGGCACGCTCGCCCGCCGTGGCGTGCAGCAGGGTATGGACGTTGTCATTATTTCCAGCGACAAAGACATGCTCCAACTGGTGAACGATCATGTCTGCATGATTAATCCCATGAAGGACGACTTGTGCTACGACGCTGCCGAAACGGAAAAGTACATGGGCGTGCGTCCCGATCAGGTGGCGGACCTGCTGGCGCTTAAGGGCGACTCGGTTGATAACATACCGGGCGCTCCCGGCATCGGCGATAAAGGCGCGCGCGACCTGATCACGCGGTTCGGGTCAGTCGAGAGTGCGATCGAGCATGCCGCGGAAGTCGAGCGCAAGACCTATCGCGAGAGCTTGCAGAACCATCGCGATCAGATTCTGCTGAGCAAGCGCCTCGCGACCATCCACACCGATGTACCCGTGGAGGTCCAAATCGAGTCGCTGGTGATGCGCGAGATGGATGTCGACGCTTTACGCGACCTGTACCGGACGCTCGAGTTTTCGAGTTTACTACGCGACCTGGCGCCCGCGGTGGAAGCTCCGCGAGAGCGCGATTACCAGCAACTCGCATCGAAGGAAGAATTGGATACATGGCTGCAAACACTTCCCGCTGATGCGCCTCTCGCAGTCGCGGTAGGCGAGGTAATGGAGCAGCCGGTCATGGGATTCTCGGCGAAGCCTGGGGTGGCCCGGTCGCTCGCGCTGGATAAAATCCCGGAGCAGGTATCGGTCGGCCATGATCTGAAGTCGCTCATCCGCTACTTTGGCGAAACCCCTGGGTTGCGTCATGACACCATGCTCTATGGGTTCCTGCTGACCGCCGACCCAGGTTCGGCGGATCTAGCAAAACTTTCAGAACGCTATCTCGAGCGGCCGCTTGACGCCGATCCCGCGGCGCAGGCCGATACCACTCTCGCGTTGTACAGGACGCTGCGTCCGCAGGTCGAATCGCAGAACCTCGCGGAGGTGTATGAAACCATCGATTTCCCGCTGATTCGCGTGCTTGCGCGAATGGAGCAGATCGGGATTCGCGTCGACCCCATCCAACTCCGCCACATGAGTGGGCGCATGGAAGAGGAAATCTCGCGTCTATCAACTGAGATATGCGCGATCGCCGGCAAAACCTTCAACATTAGTTCTCCGCAGCAATTGGGCAAAGTTTTATTCGAGGATATGAACCTGCCCGCGCCCACCAAAATGGGCAAGGGCAAAGTGATTTCTACCGCCGCCGGCGTGCTCGAGGATTTGGCGGAGGAGCATGAAATCGCTAGCAAGGTACTAGAGCATCGGCAGCTCTCGAAGCTCAAAGGTACTTATTCTGACGCGCTTCCCTTGTTGATCGATCCGGCGACCGGCCGCGTTCACACCACTTTCAACCAGGTTGGCGCGGCCACCGGACGGCTGTCGTCGTCAAATCCCAATCTTCAGAACATCCCGATTCGCACCGAGCTGGGACGCGAAATCCGTGCCGCTTTCGTTCCAGAGCCCGGCTGGAAGCTGATCGTCGCGGATTATTCCCAGATCGAGCTGCGTCTCCTGGCGCATATGTCTCACGATCCTGTTCTCATGGATGCTTTCCGCAACGGCGAGGATATTCACACGCGCACCGCGGCCGAGGTCATGGGAATCCCGCCGCTAATGATCACGTCGGAGCAGCGCCGCAACGCTAAAGCCGTCAACTTCGGGATCGTCTATGGTCAGACGCCGTTCGGATTGTCGAAGCAATTGGGAATCGATCGCAAAGAAGCCGAACTCTACATTCGTGCTTATTTCGAGCGCTACGCCGGGGTGCGCCGCTTCATCGATAACACCATTGCCGAAGTCCGGCGAACGGGGCTGTCGGTGACTCTGTTTGGCCGCCGACGCCCAATTCCGGACATGAGCAGCCGCAATCCCGCGGCCCGGAACTTTGCCGAGCGTATCGCAGTGAACACACCCCTGCAGGGCACCGCTGCCGATATGATTAAACTGGCGATGATCCGGATCGCGGAAAAGTTAAAGGGCAGGGAAACGCGCATGCTGCTTCAGGTCCACGACGAGCTGGTATTCGAAGCTCCGCCCGGCGAAGTAAATGAGATCCGCGCGATGGTGAAAACCGAGATGGAAAACGTGCGCAAGCTCGACGTTCCCATGGTGGTCGACGTGGGCGTCGGCGACAACTGGCGGGACGCCAAGTAAACCGCCGATGTTAAGTAAGGGAACGCCCCTGCTTCGATCTCGCCACGTTTTGTACATCTTCCTCGGCCTGTATGCCGCGACCCTGATCCTGCTGATTCCCGTAAAACCTCTCTGGATGGACGAGATCATCGATCTCAACGGAGTCCGCGGCGCTTCCGATGTGCATGGGGTGCTCGCGTTCGTTCCCCGAAATGCCGGGGGCGTTCCGCTCGGCTACCTGGTCGATTTCTGGATGATCCGGCTATTCGGTTATTCCGTTTTCGCCGTTCGGCTGCCGAGTGTTGTGTTCACGGTATTGACGTGCGTGGCCGTGTATATTCTCGCGTGGCAAGCCAATTTGCGCGCGCCGCTGCTGGCGGCTGTCCTGTACGCCATCTCTCCACTGACAATGCGATATGCGCTGGAGGCAAGACCGTACGCACAGGCCGCATGCTGGAGCGCGTTCTCGACCGTAGTATTTCTCTCACTAGTTCGTAAGCCGATCCTCGGGAAAGCGGCTAGATACACCGCGCTGGTCGCGCTCGGCTTGTTCACACAGCCGTATAGCATCTTTGTTTCGGTGGCGCATCTGCTCTGGGTAGTCCTGGTGAAAAGAAACGTGCGTGCGTCTTGGCTCGCCGGAACGGCGGTGGCTGTGGCGTCACTTGCTTTTCTTCCTTGGTATCTCAACGCTCACGCGATCTGGCAGGGCGCTGTGAGTTCGGGCGTGCGATTCTTCGTCAGCGGCAAAGATCTATTGGTAATTCCGCACGAACTGATGGGCACTGGCTACGTGGGCGCGGCTCTCACTGCCATTGCGATCGTAGTAGCGCTCGCGTGGTCCTCCTGGTACCGCAAAGAAAAAATCTTCTGGGCCCTGTATGCACTGATCCCTCTCCTGCTGGTGCCGGCCGCCGATGCCTACTTCGGATATTTTCTGGCCGCGCGTCAAATGATCTTCGCTTTGGTTCCGATCAGTATCTCGATCGCGGCAAGCGCCTATGTGCGCCGCTGGAGCATTGTTCTTTCCGTAGCCTTGCTCGCAGCGATGGTGTATGAAGATGTTCACTGGACACAGCAGCCGGGCGAAGGCTGGCAGGACGCCGCGTCCCAACTAAAGACCGCCGGATGCTCGGTCTTCGTACCAACTGGCGCACGGACCATGTACCTCTTCTTCGAGCCGCAACTTCACGTCTGCGATGAAAATTCGTTAACGATAGCCGGGACGATTGCCCTGGCGCTTAGTCCCGATCAGTACGAAACAGCGTATGCCGAGGCTCGTCAAAAGCTAGCCCAAGCGGGATTCCGGAAGGTAGAAGATGTGCGCGCTGCCAATCCTCGCATAGAGCTGTATCGCCGCTAAGGTTATTGAGCCTAGCTCCGCTTCCGGTTTATCATATAACCATGAAGAGTTCGCTTGTTCTGGCATCAGCCGTCTTTCTTTCCCTCGTTCCCATGCATGCCCAGAGCCTCCCGGAAGGTCCTGGAAAGAGCACGTTTGAAAATACTTGCGGTGGCTGTCACGGTGCCGATATCGTGATCGGCCAGACCGGCACGCGCGACGTCTGGCAGGACACCGTGGATTCCATGCGCAGCCGCGGAGCGCTCGGCACAGACGACGATTTCAAGACCATCGTCAATTACTTGACCATGTATTTCGGCGTTCCCGTGAATGTGAATTCGGCTCCGGCAAAGGAACTTGTCGACAATCTGAATCTCACCAGCGCCGAAGCCGATGCGATCGTCAAGGCTCGCGACAAGAGCAAGTTCAAGGATTACTCGGATCTCGCAAAGGTCGACGGCCTCGACATCAAGAAGCTAGATCCCGTCAAGAGCCGGATCAAGTTTTAATCAAGTCTCGTAGAGAGCCGTCCAGATAATCTAGTAGCCCGGCATTATCACTGGACTGCGGGAGTGGAAGCCGCAGCACTCCGGCCGGCGTAAATTGCGCTCCCTGCCGCGACGAGACCAGATGCATCAGGCGTGCAGGCTCAATTTTCGAGCCCGGATGAAACTTGATATTCAACGCGCCGCTCCGGCGGTCGACTGCTTCAATCCCGATCTGCTGGGCGGTGCTCTTGAGCAACGCAAACCGTAGTAGCGTCTCCACGTCAGGCGGCAGCGGACCGTAGCGATCCCCCAGATCCGCACGCATGGCGTCCGCCTGCGCGGCATCCTTCACATCGGCGATGCGCTTGTAGGCACGCAGACGCTGGTGCTCGTCGGCGATGTACTCGGGCGGGATGCGGATATCGAGTCCCAGATTGAGCGACGAGTGCACTTCGAGCGGTTGCTCTTCCCCTTTGAGCTCCCGCACCGTTTCTTCCAGCAGTCGCACATATGTATCGAATCCCACCGCCGCGATGTGCCCATGCTGCTCGCCACCCAACAGATTGCCCGCGCCACGCAGCTCCAGATCCAAGGCAGCGATCTTGAACCCCGCGCCTAAGTCGGAGAACTCGCGCAGTGCCGCCAGACGCTTTCGCGCGATCTCCGATAGCTCGGTGTCCGCGGGAACCAGGAGATAAGCGTATGCCCGCCGATTCGACCGTCCCACGCGCCCCCGCAACTGATAAAGCTCGGAGAGGCCGTGCCGCTCGGCATGGTCGATGATCATGGTGTTCGCCAGCGGAATATCCAGCCCATTTTCGACGATGGTGGTAGAGACAAACACGTCATATTCATGGCGCATGAAACCGAGCAGCACTCTCTCCAGCTCCGCCTCGCCCATTTGTCCGTGGCCAACGCCGATACGGGCTTGTGGGACGAGTTCCTGGATCCACGCGGCGCGCGCGAAAATCGAATCGATGCGGTTATGGACGAAGTAAACCTGCCCCCCGCGGCTTAGCTCCTGCTCGATCGCCGTCTTGACCAAATCCGGGTTGAAATGCGCGACTACCGTGTGGATCGCCAAGCGATCTTTCGGCGGCGTCTCGATCACGCTCATGTCGCGAATCCCCAGCAGCGACATATGCAGCGTGCGTGGAATGGGCGTGGCGCTCATGCTCAGCACGTGGACTTTCGTCGTCATCTGCTTGAGCCGCTCTTTGTGGCGAACGCCGAAGCGCTGTTCTTCGTCGACCACTAACAGACCGAGGTCGCGGAATACCACATCCTGCGAAAACAGGCGATGCGTGCCCACGGCAATATCGATCTTTCCGTCGGCCAGCTCCTCGACCGACTTCTTCAGTTCTTTGGCGGGCCGCAGCCGCGAAAACATTTCGATGCGCACCGGAAACGCCGCGAATCGCCGCTTGAATGTCTCGAAGTGCTGGAACGCCAGCACAGTAGTCGGCGCGAGTACGGCCACCTGTTTCCCGTCGCCCAGCGCCTTGAACGCTGCCCGCATGGCAACTTCCGTTTTGCCGAATCCGACGTCGCCGCACAGCAGGCGGTCCATCGGATGCGGCGATTCCAGGTCGCGCTTGATCTCCTTGGTGGCGGTGAGCTGGTCCTTGGTCTCCGTGAATTCGAACGCGTCTTCAAACTCGCGCTGCCAGTTGGAATCGGGCGATAGCGCGAAGCCTTCCGCCATGCGGCGCTGCGCATAGAGCTTCAGCAGCTCATCCGCCATATCGCGCATTTTGGCCTTCACCCGGGACTTCTTCGCTGTCCAAGTGGACCCACCGAGCCTGTCGAGCGGGGGTGGCGAATCTCCGCCGCCGCGATATTTCTCCACCAGGTCCATGCGCGTGAGCGGCACGTAGAGCTTGGCGTCGCTCGCGTATTCGAGCAGCATGAAATCGCCCTTTTGCTCGCCTTGGGCGATTTCGCGAATGCCGAGAAATTTCCCGACGCCGTGCGTCGTGTGCACCACCAAGTCGCCTGGCTTGAGATCCGCCAGGTCGGCTGCGAACGCGGCCATCTGGCTTTTGTTTGGACCCGGCTGCGCGACCAGTTCAGAGGACCCGAACAAATCTTCCGACCCGATGAAGGCGATTGCCGAGTCCGGAAACACCACGCCGCGGCGGACCAGCCCCTTCACTAAGTAGGTGCTCGCGACGGGCCCGGCCAGGTATGATCGCTCCGCCAGATAATCGGACGCCGCTTCGTTGGGCGCCAGACCCAATTGAAAAGGAACCGAGTATTCGCGCAGGATGTCGGCCAGGCGCTCCAGTTCGCCGTTCGACGGCGCAAAGAATGCCACCCGAGTCCCGCGCTCCACCAGATTCTTGGCTTCGGCGACGGCCACCTGCATGTTCCCTTGAAAGCTCAGCGAGGGTCGCGTCGGAATGTGAGGAACATCCGCTCCCATGGCCAGCTCCCGCAGGTTCAACACTGGACCCGTAATCGACTTCTCGAATTCCGGCCAATCCGAAAAGTTCGCCGCGGCGAGTTCGCTGGCCTCCGGATGCTCGGCCTTTAATTGCTCCAGCCGCTTCCAGAGGCGCTCCGCTGCGGATCGGATATCCTCCGGCTCGTCCAAAATGACGATAGGCTCGCGACCCAGTACGAGCAGCGAGTGCTCGCGCGGTTCTTCTTCTGCTGCCGCGAACTCCCAGCCGGGGAAGACGTCGCCATGGCGGGGCTGCTCAACGAGCGGCAGGATTTCAGCTTCCGAAACCTTGAGCACCGACCGTTGGCTCTCCACGTCGAAGCGGCGAATGGACTCCACTTCGTCGCCAAAGAATTCGATGCGCAGGGGCTTGGCGTTCTCGGCGCCGAACACATCCAGGATTCCGCCGCGGATGGAATATTCGCCGACCATCTCCACCGGATCGCGACGCTCGTATCCAATCGACCGAAGGTGCGCCTCGATTGTTTCGAGCGGTAATTCCTCGCCGGTGCGAATCGCCAGGGCGAGACGGCGGTAATACTCGGCATCGTGCGTTCGTAGCAGGGCCGATGCCGCCGGAGTAATGGTGATGGGAGCACTGCCGGCCGCCATCCTCCATAGCCCGATCGCTCGCTGCTCGCTGATTTCGGTGTGGGGCGAAAGGCGCTGCCCCGGCAGTACATCGAGGGCGGGGAGTAGGGCAGGCCGTCCCACTTCCGGCCGTCCGATCAGCAAATCGAAAAATGTCCCCGTCAGCTCCGCAAGCACTTCGGCCCGCTGATTTCCGTCCGCGACCACGATCAACGGCCTTTCGGTGACCTGCCACAACAGGACTGCGTACAGCGCCTTGGCCGTAGGCGTCAATCCTGCGAGCGAAAACGGCCCGGCCTCATGCCGCAACAGGGCGGATACCAGCTGTTGGAATACCTCTTGCCGGCCGATGGTTTGGAAGAGATCGCGAACCGAGGGGTGAGTCACGGGCAGTATTATTGTAACGGTGAATACGAAAGAGCCATAATGGGAGCCAGGATGTTCCGGCCGCATCAGAACCTGAGCGACGAAATCAACCGCAACATCATCCGCAGTGAAATTGAGGGTGGTGTGTACCTGCGGGATTTGCCTGTAGCCGCCAAAGTCGAAGTCCAGACTCGCAACCGCTATTACACGATCGTTCCATACAGGGATGGATCGGCCTGGATTTGCGGCCATCCGGAGTTTTGCCCCGAACCAGTCCTGGTGCAGATTTCAGGATCGAACTGGGGTGGCTCCATGCTCAAAACAGCGTATCTCGGTCGCGGCATGCACATGGAATTCCGCCATCCCGATTATGAAGGCCCCATCATCACCTCGCCTATCGTGGACATCCGGGTCTTATCCGAAGCGGCCTAACGCGTTTTCCCGATCAACTCCCGCATATCGTCGATCAAAAAATCCGGAGGCGAGGCAACGAACGTTTCCGGCTGAAACCCCCAGCGCACGCCACAGGATCGAGTGCCCGCATTGCGCGCCGTCTGCACATCCACGGCGCTATCCCCGACCATAATGGTGCGCTCGCGGGACGCGCCCGATTCGGCTATCAGCGCATTCAGACCAGCAGGGTCCGGTTTCTTTTCCGGAAAACTGTTCCCACCGTAGACGCGAAAAAAGTGTAGATCGAGCTTCAACCGCTCGAGCATCTGCAACGAGAATCGAATCGGCTTGTTGGTTAGCACCGCCAGCGGGATTCCTGCCTCGTGCAATTCGTCGAGCGCTTCTCGAACCCCGGGATACAGACGCGTCGAATCCAGCATGTGGTCGCGGTAATACTCAAGAAAATATTTCAGACCGCGCGACCAGTCTTCTTCGCCGGCATCCGGCAGCGCGCGTTGCACCAGCACCGGCGCGCCATTGCCCACGTAACGGGAAATATCTTCCGCCGGCAGAGGCCCCAGGCCCATCCAGGCACGCGTTGCGTTGACGGCTTCGGTCAGATCGCGCTGTGAATCCACCAGCGTGCCGTCCAAATCGAAGACCAAAAGGTCGCCGGTCATTGGTTCACCGGCCGGGGCGGCGGTGACTTTGGTTCCTTCTCGCCCTTTTCTTCTTTCCTACGGCTCTTGTGAACCTGGTCGTCCCACGCCTGCCGGACCTCGCGAATCGTATCGCGGACCGGGTCTTTCAGCGCCCGAGGCGCGAGCGATGCGATGATATTCGAGCCATCGATCGCGTACGGCAACAACGCCGATCCCGTCATCCAAGCGGGAACCGGCCGCGGCGTGAACGCCATCAGCACGGATACCAAGGCCACTGCCGCCAAGCCTCCCCGGACCAGTCCGAAACCTGCGCCCATGATCCGGTCGAGCCAGGAGAGCCCAGTCCATTTGAGCAGTTTCGCCAACAGATTGCCGATCAGGCCGCCGAGTACTGTGCAGGCGAAGAAGACCACTAGAAATCCCATCAGATTCGAGAATGCGACCGAGCTAATGAATCTGTGGATCCACTCCGCCGGGATGCTGTAGAACCAGAAACCGAAGATCACGCCCGTAATAGCGGCCAGCAAGCCGATGCCGGCTCGTGCGAACCCAGCCATAAATCCGGATACTACCGACGCGCCCACGATCGCGATCAAAACAATGTCGAGAAGACTCACGACGCGAGTTCGCGGCCCGTCAGCTCGCGGTACGCGTCTTTGTATTTGTCACTCGTCTTCTTGGCGATATCTTCCGGCAGCGCGGGCGCAGGCGGCTGCTTGTTCCACTGGATGGATTCCAGATAGTCGCGGACGAACTGCTTGTCGTAGGACGGCTGGGCCTTTCCTGGTGCATATTGAGTCGCGGGCCAGAAGCGCGACGAATCCGGCGTCAGAACCTCGTCCGCCAGCACGATCTGGCCGCCGACGGTTCCGAACTCGAACTTGGTGTCGGCGATGATGATCCCGCGCGTACGGGCATAGTCTGCTGCTTTCTTGTAAATCGACAAAGTCAGGTCGCGGAGCTTGGCCGCATCGGCTGCCCCGATAATTTTGGTCATCTCGTCAAACGATATGTTTTCATCATGCCCAGTGACCGCCTTGGTCGCGGGAGTGAAGATCGGCTCCGGTAACGCATCCGACTCACGCAGGCCCGAAGGCAGTGCGATGCCGCATACCGCCCCGGTCTTCTGGTAATCCTTCCATCCCGAACCGACCAAATACCCTCGGGCCACGCATTCCACCTGGAACATGTCGGCGCGCTTCACCCACATGGATCGTCCGGCGAATTCGGGCGGCAGGCCGCTGGTATCGGCGCTAAGGAAATGATTCGGGACCATATCCTTCAGGTAGTCCAGCCAGAAAAGCGTCATCTGCGTAAGGACGCGTCCCTTGTCTGGGATGCCCGTGGGCAGGATGTAGTCGAACGCCGAGATGCGGTCCGTCGCCACGATCAGCAGGCGGTCGCCGTCCTCGTAAACGTCCCGTACTTTGCCTCGGGCAAACAGCCGATAATGCTTCAGATCGCTCTCTAGGAGCACATTGTTGGGGTTTGAATTGGGTTTGGGTGCCAAACCCAATTATACTTTCCATATGGCTGCGCACACCAGACTTCAATGCTCCTTTCCATCCTGATTCCGGTCTACAACGAACGGACAGTGGTGGAGAAGAGCCTGGCGCTCGTTTTATCGGCCCCTTTGCCGGAAAACATGGACCGCGAGCTGGTGATTGTGGACGATTGTTCCACCGACGGAACGTCCGACATCCTCGACCGCCTGGCTGCCCGCGAGCCGCGTATCCGCCTTTTTCGGCAACCGGTGAATCAAGGGAAGGGCGCTGCGGTGCGCCGCGCGATCCAGGAAGCCATCGGCGATTTTTGCCTGGTTCAGGACGCCGACATGGAGTACGATCCCGCCGAATATCCCAAGTTGATGCGTCCCCTCCTCGACGGTCACGCGGATGCGGTGTTCGGCTCTCGCTATCTGGCCGGGGACCAAAGCCGTGTGCTGCCATACTGGCACACCAAGATCAATCAGTTTCTGACGCTGGTCTCGAACATGTTCAGTAATCTGAACGTGACTGACATGGAAACCTGCTACAAGGTTTTCCGTACCGACCTGCTGAAGAGTATCCCGATCCGCAGCGATCGGTTCGGCTTCGAGCCGGAGATCACCATGAAGGTCTCCAAGCGCAAGCTGCGGGTGTACGAAGTTCCCATCAGCTATCACGGCCGCACCTACGAAGAAGGCAAGAAGATCGGCTGGAAAGACGGCGCTAAGGCCCTGGGCGTGATCCTGTACTTCTGGATCATCGACGATCTGTATGCGGAAACCTACGGCCGCGGACTTCTCAATAGTCTGACCGGTACCCCCCAATATCAAAGCTGGATCACACGGATTCTGCGTCCGCACCTGGGCGACACGATCCTTGAAATCGGTGCGGGCCTGGGCAATTGGACCGGCCGTCTGATGGGCAAGAAACTCCTGTATGTCGCCGGGGAAAAAGACGCGCTCTATCTGCACGCTCTTCGCAACCGGTTTCTGCGCACGCCGAACGTGACGGTGAGCGAGCTCGATCCGGAAACCCCCTCTGATTACCAGCCGTGGGCGGGTCAGTTTGCCAGCGCGTTGTGCGTAAACCTGCTCGAAACAGTGGAAGATCCCGAATCCGTGATCGTATCCCTCAAGGGATGCCTGAAGCCGGCGGGAGCCGTCGTCGTGCTGGTCCCTCAGGGTAAGTCACTCTTTAGCTCGCTCGATCGAGGAATGGGTCATAAGCGCCGCTTCGACGAGCCGGAGTTGCGCAGGCTTTTCGAATCCCACGGCTTCCAGATCGAGCATGAGCATCAAATCAACAAGATTGGCGCCCTTTCCTGGTGGTTCTTCGGGAAAATCATGCATCGGGCGAAGATGAATCGTCCGGGTCTGAAGCTGTGGGACAAGACCGTCTGGTTTTGGCGGCGCATCGACTTTCTACTGCCTTGGCGCGGTCTTTCTCTGGTGATCGTGGCGCGGTTGAAAACACAATAGACATGGCAAACGACGCGAAATATGTAGTTACCGGCGGTGCCGGCTTCATCGGGTCCACGCTCGTCCGAAGGCTGATCGAACGTGGAAAAGTGGCGGTGATCGACAATCTTCTCACGGGCCACGAGGCCAACCTCAAAGAAGTTCGTGGCCAAATCGAATTCCACAGAGTGGATATTCGTGACGCCGCCGCGCTCGATCCAGTGATCCAAGGCGCCGACACCGTGTTTCATCTGGCTGCGATTCCGTCGGTGCCGCGATCGATTGACGATCCGGTGCCTTCGCACGAAGTCAACATCGATGGCACGTTCAATGTTCTGCGCGCGGCAGCCAACGCGCGTGTGCGGCGAGTCGTGTATGCGGCGTCCTCTTCGGCCTACGGCGACACGGAAGTCCTGCCCAAGACCGAGACGATGACGCCAATACCGAAATCGCCGTATGCAGTACAGAAGTTGTTGGGCGAGTACTACGCTTCAGTGTTTCACTCCTGCTATGGCCTGGAAACGGTGGCGCTTCGATTTTTCAACGTCTACGGACCGCGCCAGGATCCCACTAGCCCCTATTCCGGAGTGCTCAGCTTGTTCATGAAGCATCTGATTGCCCGCACATCGCCCACGATTTTTGGTGATGGCGAACAATCCCGCGATTTTACCTATGTCGAGGATGTAGCCGACTTATGCTGGAAAGCTTCACAGGCTGACGGCGTAGCTGGGAAGATGTACAACGCGGGCAACGGCAACGAGTACACTTTGAACCAGATTTGGAGGCTGCTGCAGCAAATGGAGGGCGTGAGCCTTCCTCCAAATATGGCCCTGCCCCGCGCTGGCGACGTCCGCCATTCCAAAGCCGATACCGCGGCGGCGATCCGCGATTTGGGCCACTCGCCGCGCATTACGATTGAAGAAGGTTTGAGGAGAACGCTCGAATGGTACCGCCTCGCGATGTAACTAGCGGCACCAGGGGTGGCCGTCCGCGCATGGGCGGCGACCGCAGACCGAAGCCTCCCGCGGCGCGTCCGGCTACTGCGAAGAAAGCTGTCCTGTTCGTGTGTATTGGGAATGCCTGCCGCAGCCAGATGGCGGAAGCCTTTGCGCGTGCCTATGGTTCGGATATTCTGACGGCGCATAGCGCCGGTTTGGCGCCCGCCTCGGGAGTCCCATCGCTGACTCGCCAGACGCTCAGCGAAAAAAACATCCCGAGTGAAGGGCAATTTCCAAAGGATTTGGAGTCCTTCGCCGGAAAATCATTCGATGTAGTCGTCAATCTAAGCGGCGAGCCTCTTCCGCCGGCGTTCGGTGCGGCCCGTATGGTCGAATGGAACGTCCGCGATCCGATCGGAGAGAGCGAGAGCGTCTACCGCGCCGTGGCCACACAGATCGAAGGTTTGGTCATGCGCCTGATCCTTGAGCTAAGGGGTGGTTAGTGTTGGCCGCGCGTGCCGCCAAGCGTACGTCCCTGACAATCGTCTGCCACGGCGCGTAACCGCGCGCAGCCGAATAAGCGTCTTCTTCAAACTGCAGCGCGATATCCAGGCGTGTGCCGGGCACTAGCTCCGCGGCTCGATCCGCGAAGTTCCAAGCCTTCGCGCGAATCGTCCGGCCAGGTACCTTCAACTTCAGGAAAACATGCTTCTCTTTGATGATGTCGGGCGGAGCCGCGATCTCCACGCCGCGCGCGACAAACATCGGCGCCGCATTCCCGAAGCCGAACGGAGCAAGCCTAAAGATATCCTGAATGCAACCGTCGTCGATCTCATCCAGCGCGATTTCGGCATCAATCACCAGCTCGCGCTCGAAGTCGGCCGGCGTGAGCCGCTCGCCCGCGTAAACCCGCAGCCGCTGGCGAAATTCCTCGACCCGGGCGGCATCCATGGTAATACCCGCGGCTTGCCGATGCCCGCCGAACTTGCCGAACAAATCCGGCATAGCCTCCAAGGCTTCGAGCAGATGAAAGATAGGTATGCTGCGACCGGAACCCTGCGCGAGGCCGTTTTCGAGGCCCAGCACGAACGCCGGACGATGAAAGCGCTCCACCACGCGGCTGGCCACAATCCCCACCACGCCTCGATGCCATCCTTCGCCCGCAAACACCAGCGCGGTGTCGAGATCGGTCACTGGTTGTTCCACGCATTGCTCGAAGATCGCGCGCGCGATGTCCGCCTCAGTATCCCTGCGGTCGCTGTTCAAATCGTGTAACTTCGCTGCCAGGGTGCGAGCGATCTCACCGTCCTCAGTCAGAAACATTTCGATCACATCCGCGGCGCTGGCCATGCGTCCGGCAGCGTTGATTCGCGGAGCTACCTGAAAAGCGACCTGCCGCGCGTTGGGAGACTCGCCTTCCGGGAATCCCGAGACATCCAGCAGTGCTCGCAGGCCGGGATTGCGCACGCGATCCAGCCCCGCCAAGCCTCGCTTCACGATCACGCGGTTTTCGCCTGTCAGCGGCACCACATCCGCGACTGTGGCGATCGCCACCAGTTTCAACAGCGAGTCGATCAAGCGCTCGCGGCGGCCTTGCTCCCAGCCTAAGTCACGAATCAGCGCATCCATGAGCTTCAGCGCCACACCGGCTCCGCACAGATTCTTCTCCGGATATCCGCAATCGGGCCGATTCGGATTCAGCACGGCCGCCGCCGGTGGAAGCTCGGTTTCAGGCAGATGATGATCGGTCACGATCACATCAATTCCCAGCCCTGTAGCGTGCTCGACTACGGCATTCGCCCGAATGCCGGTGTCCACGCTCACAATCAGAGAAACACCCGCCGCGGCGGCATCTTCCACCACCTCGCTCCGCATCCCGTAGCCATCTTTCAACCGATGAGGCACGTGAAAGGAAGCATTCCCGCCCAGCAGACCGAGGCCCTTTTTAAGGATGACAACGGCGCTGGTCCCGTCGACATCATAGTCGCCGTAAAGTAAGATGCGCTCTTTTTGTTCGAGGGCTCGCCGCAGACGCGCAACCGCCGGCGCCATATCCTTCAGCAGCGACGGGTCGTTCAGATCGGCGATTGATGGCTCCAGGAACCGGCGGCCTGATTCCAGCGTTCGATAGCCCCGCGACCACAACACTCGGGCCGCTGGAATCGCGATCCTCAGCGCCCGAGCAAGTCCGGCTGTTCCGCCGGCGTCGGATTCGGGTATGGTCCACTTCACCTAGTTATTAGAGTAGTATCCGCTCAAGGGATTCTCGTCCCCTTCGTCCTGGTAGGAGTATTCAATTCGCTCTACCAAGTCATTGAGCTCGTCGAACCAGTCCGTGCGAACCTCGAAAACGTACGTTCGTTGCGCGTGATCGAAGGACAGTTCAATCTGACAGGTAAATCCTTCGTATGCCTGCATTTCATGCAAACGAGCATCGAGTGTCCGGCGTTCGTCCCGCTCCAGATCCGAATCCGACAGTTGCGCCATGGCATTTTCGATGACGTCTGGCGTCAACTCGCGGGCGTAGAGAGTCACCAGGCGCACGCCGACCGCACAGGCAGCTTCCACGAATTCCTTATAATCGGGGTGATTCTCCGAATCCCAGTAGACTGCCTCGGTCAAAGATCGTTCCGATTCGGCCCGTGGATAGCTCCGAAACACCGCTAACCCCCGGGATTCCAGGTGTTGCTCGATTTCGTGACGCAGAGTGTCTAGGTTCGGTCTCATCCGGTAAGTACTCTGGGAACCCTCCCACGCTAGCACAGCGATTCTTAAATTAAAACGGATCGAACCTGCGTCATCCCTTTGTAGGTTTTTGCCGTCTTCTAAGTTGCAGCAAATCAATGGAAGTTAAGGACCCTTAAGGAGTTTCGATTGTAACCTTTTACCGAGTTTGTGACATCTTTACTCCGGTAGCGTCTCCGAACGCAACTCAAGGGAGGATCCTTAGAACCATATGAAAAAGTACTTAGTGTCGTTGACGGCTTTGCTCGCACTTACCGGTTTGGTACTGCTGGCGGCCGATATTGACGGGACCTGGACTGCCGAAACTCAAGGCAAAAACGGTCCCCAAACGCAGACCCTTACGCTCACTTCCAAGGGTGGCGAACTGACGGGAAAGATGGACACCGGCCGGGGTGGTCCTTTAGATATTACCGAAGGTAAGATTGAAGGCTCCAACGTGTCGTTCAAGATCGTTCGCGAAGGCAAGAACGGTAAGCAGGAGCAGGAGTACAAAGGCACGCTTTCGGGCGGCGAATTAAAGCTGCAATTTACGGGCGGTCGCGGCCCCGTCGACATGACCTTCAAGAAAAAATAGGCGGTCTGTAGCTGAGTGGACAGGCCCACTGCGGAACGGGAGGATTCAGTCCTAAGTGTTCAAGATTCTCGTGCTTCTGGCAGTGAGCCTGCCATTTGTTTTTGCACAGTCGGGAACGGTCAAGGCGGGCAGCCAGCCGATTCCCGGCGCGACTGTGCGTGCCACCCAAGGCGAGCGCAGCCTGGTCACGCTGACCGACGATAACGGCGCGTTTCACTTCGATGGAATGGCGCCCGGCGCCTGGGTCATCGAAGCCGATATGTTCGGGTTCGATCATTTGCGCCGCGAAGTCCAGGTCGCGTCCACACCTACCAACCTCGATCTCACCCTTCAGTTGTCCGCGCGCGCCACGGTACCTGCTCCCCCTCCTTCGCGTCCGGCGGCGCAGGACGTACAGGCCACCACGAATTTGCAGCCAACTCAGGCTGACGCCACTGCGGAGTTCACGCCGCCACAGGTTTCCGCGGACAGCTCTAATGGATCGTTCCTGGTGAACGGGACCGTGAGCGACGCCCTGCGAACGAATCAAGGTGATTTTGCGGGATTTAATCCCGGTGGATTTGGCCAAAACGGCGGTTTCCCCGGTGGCGATCAGGGCGGCCCTGGGCTCCCTGGTGGCGGCCAACCGGGTGTTGCCGCAGCCGGTGGACGAGGCGGACCCGGTGGCGGTGGTCGTGGCGCCCGAGGTGGCGGCGGTGGCGGTTTTGCTGGCGGCGGGGGCTTCGGGGGAGGAGGCGGCGGACGAAACGGTGGTGGCGGTGGCGGACGAGGCGGTCCCGGAGGACGCGGGGGCCGCGGCGCCCAGAATGCGGCGTTTATCGGCAATCGTGCCCGGCGTTCCGCCAATCAGATCCGAACCCAGGTGTTCTATACGGCACAAAATTCAGCGTTCAATGCCCGCCCGTTCTCAATCAATGGTCAAGACCAAGTTAAGAGCTCCTACGGCAATAATCGCTACGGAGTGAACGTGGGAGGACCGCTCATCATTCCCAAGCTGTTCGACGCCAGCAGGATTCTGAATTTTACCGTGACCTACAACGGAATATTGTCGCGGAGCCCGTACAACTCCACTACGACTTTGCCGAACGCGGCAGAGCGCAGTGGTAATTTTGCTGGACTAAACACGATTTACGATCCCTCCACATGTGTTGCGGGTTTGGGTTGCCAGCCATTTGCGAATAATCAGATCCCCTTGACCCGAATTAATCCCATCGCACAGGGACTGTTGCAGTATGTTCCGCTGCCGATATACGACACCTTGAGGCAGAACTACCTTGCCAACACCGCCGTCCCGGCCAATTCGCAAAACGTCAATACGCGGCTGCAGTGGACCGTGGATCAAACCAACCGGATCTCATTCACCTCCAACTATCAAAGCAGCAACGGCCAGAATGGCAATCCGTTCGCATTCCGCGATGAAAAGCAGGGAGACGGCTCCAATTCGAGCATTGCCTGGACCAAGAACCTGAGCTCGCGCATGTTCAGCAATTTCACCATCGGGTTCAACCGGAACTACAACCTGTTAGTCCCCTATTTCGAAACCCTAGGCGTGGACGCGGCTTCGCAACTGGGAATCATCGGAACCTCTCCCGATCCGCGCAATTTCGGCCCGCCCTCTCTGTCCTTTACCAACTACAACGGTCTGAGTGACGGGAATCCCTCCACCACGGCGGTGAACACGCTGAACGTATCCGAGAGCTTCACTTACCGGCGGGGTAAGCACAACTGGGGTTGGGGCGGTCAGTGGAGCAAGAGCATGACCAATACCGTCGCTGATTCGAACGGCCGCGGAACGTTTGCTTTCTCCGGTCTATCCACCAGCAACTTCGATACGACCGGCCAGCCCATCAAGGGAACCGGCTGGGACTTTGCGGATTTCCTCCTGGGACTGCCGGACTCCGCGTCAGTCCGCTATGGCGCGTCAAGCCAGTATTTCCGTTCTCAAACGATGAGCTTTTACGGTCAGGATGACTGGCGCATCCGCAACAACTTTTCCCTGAGCTTGGGCCTGCGCTATGAGTACTTCACGCCGATCCGGGAGAAATACGGGCATCTCGCGAATCTGGACATCGCGCCGGATTTCACCGCGGTTGCACCAGTGATTGCAGGCGGCGCCGGTCCTTATAGCGGACAGTTCCCGTCCGCGCTGATCAATCCCGACAAGAACAATTTTTCGCCCCGATTAGGCATAGCCTGGAAACCTACCGCGCGCAGCAAATACACCTTCCGCACGGGCTATGGCTGGGCTTACAACATGGGCGTCTACAACCAGCTGGGGAACAAACTCGCCCAGCAGCCTCCTTTTTCCCTCACCAACTCAGTCAACACGACAGCCGATAACATCCTGTCGCTCGGCACCGGCTTGATCGCCGTTCCGGTCGGCCAGACCATCACCAATACCTTTGCGGTGGACCGTTATTATCTCGCGGCCTACGCGCAATCCTGGAATGCGATCGTCCAGCGGGAACTACCGGCGGGCATGGCTATGGAGATCGATTACAACGGCCAGAAAGGGACGCGCCTGGACGTCCAGACTATTCCCAACGCCGCCCCACCAGGGTCGCCACCGTTAACCGCCGAGCAGCAGCGCATGATCGGAAACGCCCAGGGCTTTATCTACGATAGTCCCGTTGGCAATTCCATTTATCACGCCGGTACCGCACGGGTTACCCGCCGTTTCCGCAACAACTTCCAATGGCAAGTGGTCTATACCTTTCAGAAGCTGATCGATAACACCACATCGCTGGGAGCCGGTGTAGCCCAGAATGCCAATAATCTGGCGGCCGAGCGCGGAATCGACTCGCCCACGGGACAAACGCTCGCTCTTAATTACACGGCCCAATCGCCGGTCGGTGTTCGAAACGCCATGTTTCAGAAACAGCCCTGGCTGCAAAAGTCGTTGAAGGACTGGCAGCTCACAGGCACCACACAAGTGGTGAGTGGACGACCGCTGACGGCCACCGTCCAGGGAAACGTCGCCAACCTCGGAGGAGCCGGGGTGTCCGGCACCGTGCGCGCGGACGCCACCGGATTGCCGGTCGACGGCGGATCGGGCTATTTCAACCCGGCGGCATTCGTGGTTCCGCTAGCGGGGACATATGGGAACGCCGGACGCGGCACCATACCCGGCCCGGGCACGTTTACCATGAATCTGCAGCTCGCGCGCCAGATCCAGTTGGCCGAGCGCAAGAGCGTCGAATTTAATGTGAGTGCCACCAATCTATTGAACCACGTGAATATCCAGGGCATCGGCACAGTGGTGAACTCGCTGAATTACGGATTAGCGACAGCAGCGGGTGGCATGCGGACTGTTTCGGCCACTGTGCGCCTGAGATTTTGATGACAATGAAACCCATACTTCTGCTGGTGGCTGCTTCCTTATTCGCGCAGGAGGTCACATTTAAAACTGAGACCAAGCTGGTAGTGGTCAATGTCTCGGTCAAAGGCAAAGACGGCAAGCCGCTCACCAACCTCAAGAAGGAAGACATCGAGATCTACGAAGACGGCGTGAAGCAGAACCTTGCTGTTTTCGAGCTGGAACAGCTCAGCAACGATCTGCTAGCTCCCGTCGCGGCGACCCCCTCCACCCCGGTAACGCTGGAGGAGCGCGCTCCAGCTCCTGCCGCTCCTGCTGGGCAGGCCGTGACTACCGCAGCCACCACCGCTCCAGCGCGTCATCAGGACAAGCGTCTGGTCGCCTTGTTCTTCGATTTTTCGAACATGCCGCAGGCCGATCAGCTTCGGGCCAAGGACGCCGCAGTCGATTTCATCACCAAGCAGATGACGGCTTCCGATCTGGTGTCCATCATGGCCTACGGAAACCGGTTCGATGTGCTGGAAGACTTCACCGCCGATCGTGACCGCCTGCTCTCGAGGCTTCAGAAGATGGCGACCGGGGAAGGCGCCGGCCTCGCCGACGTAGCTGCCACCAGCGCTGATGAGGGCGATGATAGTGGGGGTTTCGTGGCCGATGACACCGAGTTCAACATCTTCAATACGGATCGCAAGCTGACCGCGCTAGAGGACGCCACCAAGAAGCTGGCCGCGTATCCGGAAAAGAAAGCTCTGATCTATTTCGCCAGCGGCCTGACCCTGACGGGTCTCGAAAATCAAAGCCAACTCCGCGCCACTGTAAACTCGGCGGTGCGGGCGAACGTGTCGTTTTATCCGGTGGACGCGCGCGGTCTGACCGCATCCTCTCCGGTTGGCGATGCCTCGACGTCCTCAGGCCGGGGCACCGGAGCCTTCACCGGTAGCAAGCAGTCGAGCCAGCGGAATAGCCTGACCGGATCGCAAGACACCCTGTACACTCTGGCGTCGGACACCGGCGGCAAAGCCCTGGTGGATTCGAACGATCTCGCCATGGGCATCCGGCAAGCCCAAGAGGACATCAGCAGCTATTACATCCTTGGCTACTACAGCAGCAATGCGGCCGAGGACGGAAAATACCGCAAGATCCAGGTGAAGCTGGTTGGCAAGGATCTTCAGTCCAACGCTAAGGTCGATTACCGCAACGGCTATTACGCAGGCAAAGTTTTCGCGAAATTCACCGCTGGCGATAAAGAGCGGCAGCTTGAAGAAGCTTTGACCCTGGGCGATCCGGTCAGTGAGCTTCCGCTGGCCCTCGAAGTGGATTATTTCCGCGTCGCGCAAAATCGCTATTTGGTGCCAATTTCGCTCAAGATTCCGGGCTCGGTCCTGGCGCTGGCGAAGAAGGGCGGCAAGCAAAGTACCGACTTCGATTTCATCGGCCAGGTCCGCGAGAATCCGTCCGGCAAACTGGTCGGCGGTGTGCGCGATAACATTCCCGTCAAGCTCAGCGATACGGATGCCTCGCAGCTCGAACATCGCCATCTGCAGTACGATGCCGGGCTTACTCTTCCGCCGGGTAAATACAACTTACGATTCCTGGCGCGTGAAAATCAGACCGGCAAGATGGGCACCTTCGAAACCAACTTTGTGGTCCCCGACTTGTCCGTGTCCAAGGACCTGCGCTTGAGTTCCGTGATCCTCAGTAGCCAGAAGGAAGACGTCAAGGCGGCCGTGGGATCGGCCGACAACGATAAACGGGCGTTGGCGAATCATCCCCTGATCCAGAACGGGCAGAAAACCGTGCCTAGCATCACACGGGTGTTTCGCAAGGATCAAACCTTGTACGTGTACTTCGAGGTGTACGATCCTGCTCCAGAGGGAGCGTCCAAGGCTCCTGACCTAAGTGCCCAGGTGGAGTTGCTGCAGGGCGCTCGCAAAGCGTTTTCGTCGATGCCGGAGAGTCAGACTAAGATGACTCCTAATCGTCCCGGCGTAGCGTCGTTCAGCTTCCAGGTGCCATTGGCCAAAATGGCGGCGGGTCAATACACCGCGCAGATCAACGTGATCGATGAGGCGGGGAAGCGCTTCGCCTTCCCGCGTAGCGCGATCGTCGTGCTGCCTTAAATTCGGTAAACTGAGGGCGTGAACACCGCTCGCTACATCCACTGGCAAGACCGAGGGATGTGGCTTGGCTACTTCGAAGAGTTTCCCGACTACCTTACTCGAGGACGGATGTGTTCTGGTTCGGCACGGCGGGATCACGATTGGTACCGCAATCAGAAGACCGGAATATCGCATGCCATTCCAAGACACCGGGAAGTGAATGAGTTCCTTGCGAAGCACCTCTTGAAGAAGCTCGCGAGCTAAATTCGAGTCAAGATTCAGTTACAAAACTATGTGATCGACGCTGCGTCTCGGTGTGAATCGAAGAACAGAGCACATGGGGCACAGATGAATGTGACGCGGGACCCATCAGGTTCTAGTGCTCTCGAAATCCCCAATCTGACGGCAACAGGTGCCGCACATCTGGCGCAAGCATAGCGGAGTCAAAGCCCCATCCGCTCGAGTTTGCGATACAGCGTCTTGCGCTCGATCCCCAACACCTTTGCCGCGCGGCTCTTGTTGCCATTGGTCGCCGCCATCACGCGGCGGATCTGCTCCGCCTCGGTATCGGCAAGGCTGTCACTGGCATGGTCGCGGGAATCCATCTGGTCGATCGATTGGCGAACGGCGCCATCGTCAATCCGACTGCCCGGCGCAAGGATCGTCAGCCGCTCCATCATGTGCTGCAACTGTCGGATGTTGCCTGGCCAGCTATATTCCTCCATCGCTTTGACGCCGGAGTCCGTCAGCTTGGTATCGAGCTTGTAGCGCTCGTTATAGCGCTTCAGAAAATAGTGGACCAACAGAGGGATGTCGCTGGCCCGTTCGCACAGGGGCGGCACGGTCAGGCGCACCACATTGAGCCGGTACCACAGGTCCTCGCGAAACTTGCCTTCATCCGCCAGCTTCTGAACATCCTTATTAGTCGCTGCGATCACACGTACGTCGACTTTTTTCGCGCGCGACGAGCCCAGCGGACGAATTTCCCGTTCCTGGAGAAATCGCAGCAGTTTTAACTGAAATCCGAGATCAATATCGCCGATCTCGTCAAGAAATACGGTCCCACTATGCGCCGCTTCGAATACGCCCATCCGGTCGCGATCCGCACCGGTATAGGCACCCTTAAGCGTTCCAAAGAGCTCGCTTTCCAGCAAGGAGGGCGCGATCGCGCCGCAATCCACGGGCACGAACGGCTGTTGCGTCCGCTTACTGTTGGCGTGGATCATGCGTGCGATGAGTTCCTTGCCGGTCCCGGTTTCGCCTTCGATCAGAATCGTCGCATCCGTCGGTGCAACCTTGGAAAGCGTCTTATAAATCTCGATCATGCGCGGCGAACTGCCGATCATTTCCGTATCGGGGAGATCGTCGATCGAAGCCGCTTCATCGTCGTCCGGCTCACCTAAGGACTTCTCGGCGCGGCGGATCGTGTCCACCATCTGCGCCATCTCGAAGGGCTTGGCTAAGTATTCGAAAGCCCCGCCCGCAGTGGCCGCCATCACCGTTTCCATGCTGCCGCGGCCAGTCATCAGGATTACCAGGCAGTCTGGGTTCGTGCGGCGCGCTGTGCGCATTACATCGAGACCAGTACGCTCGTCCAGGTAAATATCGGAAATTACAATAGGATAACTTTGCTTTTCCAGGCGATCCAGTGCCTCGCGCGTGGAAGATACGGCTTCGACGGCGTAGCCCTCCAGTTCCAGGCACGTGACCATGGTGGTCCGTACGGACTGGTCATCTTCGACGATCAGCAGTTTCGGCATTGGTTGGAGCGCTCGCGTGTGTCTTCATAATCATGGTAAAACACGAACCTTCGCCGGGAGTGCTGGTGACCTCAATTCGGCCTCCGTGCCGAAAAACGATTTGCTCTACGATCGAAAGCCCGATGCCTGTCCCAGTTTCACCGGAAGCCTCGGCCCGCTTGGTCCGATAGAATTTCTGAAAAATGCTCTTGATCTCCTTGGCATCCATGCCGATTCCCTGATCCACTACCGACAAGCGCAAATCGCCGTCGCGCAACGCGGAATATACGTGAATTTCGGTATCAGCCGGCGAATACTTTACGGCGTTGGTGAGCAGGTTGTAAAGCGCATACTCGAGCAGTTCGCGATCCCCCAAAAGCGTGCCTTCGACAGCGCTGTCGAGGGACATCGCGATGTGCTTGCGTTCGGCCAGCGGCCGCGCTCTCCCCATGCAGGTATTAACGAGTTCCGCCACGGCCAGCGGCTCCTGCTTCAGCTCCATCTGCCCATCGGCTAGCCGTTCGACGTCCAGGAAGGTTGAGATGATACGCGCCAGCCGTTTCGATTCCGAATTGATCATCTCGGTTAATTCGCCGCGCTTTGCGTCGGGGAGATTGTAGCGGGTCATCAGCTCGCTCGATCCCTGAATCGCCGTGAGCGGCGTGCGCATTTCGTGCGCTGCCCAATGAATCGCCTGCTGGTAGCGCGACTTTTCGGATTCGGATTTGTGTAGTTGACGGCGCACCACGAAGTGCTGGTAACTTGCTGCTCCCGCCGAGCTCAACCAGGCGACGGCAAGCGGCGCAAAGTAGGGAAACACGCTATCGTGACGAAAGAATTGTACGGGCATCCACATCGTCAGGCCCAGCAGGATCGCAGCCGCCACATATGCGTACCAGCCAGAAAGGAAGCCAAAGATCAGAGCCGCAGCCACCGCCAGCGTGAGACAGACCAAGAGTACGGTACTTTGCGCGGTGCGTGTCAGAAAATGGTCCTTGGCCATCGTTTCGAAAGCCTGGGCATGGACTTCCACACCAGAGACGTCATTTCCGGAAGGGCTCACCAGCCGGTCGTGCGCCGCTGAAAGCGCAGTGATCCCTAGAAAAACGGTTTTGTCTCGTATCAGATCCCGCTGCTGGACAATCTGAAGGGGAGAAATAGTTGGAATCCAGCGAGGAGGCAGGTAGCGAATCAGCATCGGATACTCAGGACCCTGTTGGGCCGGAAGAATCACCGTACTTCCGATTTGAAGGTCGCCTGGAGACTCAACAATCTCTGCCCGGCGTGCGAGGCGAAACGCTTCCAGGGCGAGTGCCCATCGGCGTTGTCCGCCTGCGACTCGCGCAAGCTCAATCTGGCGGCTGACGCCGTCCGCGTGGTCTCGTTCGGTATGAACGTGCCCCAAAGCGAGAGCGAGCGGTTTGAATCGTGAGGCTGGGTCCTCCCATTTCCCTTCGGCGATCTGGCTACCAAGGACAAGGTTGCGTGTGGCTCGCAACGCGGCCTCCAGGCGGGCGTCTTCGACAGGATCCACGTCATCGGCCAGAATCACGTCCAGCGCAACCACGCGTGGTGAGGCGGTGTTTATCTGGTCGAGCACGTCGGCCAGAATAGGCCGGATGTTGCGCATTCCGCCTTTTGCCCGCAGGGTTTCTTCATCAATGCCGACGATCACCGACTCAGTCGGCACCTGCAGCGAGGGATTTCCAAATCCCCGTGTATAAGAGTCCATCAGGTCGTAGGTGTAGTTGTCGATCCGATTCGCAATAGGAGTCCACCCAACCAATATGCCCACCGACCACGATACGGCGAGCACGCCCACGTATCCAGCAACCTGAAGTCTATTTGCCAACGAGCTTCTCGATATCCCCGATTTCACGCGGCAACGCGGCGCTCAGAACCTTGCATCCAGTCTCTGTAACCACCACGATATCCTCGATGCGGATGCCTATATTCTCTTCAGGAATATAGATACCAGGTTCGATGGTGATGACGGTGCCGGTTTTGAGTGGAGCGGCCGGATCGCCCGGATCGTGAACCTCCAGGCCGACGTAGTGCCCCAAACCGTGAACGAAATACTTGCCCAGAGGCTGGCCGTGCAAGTCGTGGCCGTGGCTGTTGATGTAGTCGTAGGCGATCTGATGCAACGAAGCTCCGTCGGCGCGGAGGCGCACGCCCGGCCTGATCGCAGCGATCGCGGCTTTCTGCGCACCCAGCACGATGTCATACAGCTCACGCTGCCGCGGAGTAAATTTGCCCCCTGCTGGAACCGTGCGCGTAACATCCGTGGCGTAATCCGAGCATTCCGCGCCCACGTCAGCCACCACGGTTTCGCCCGAATCCAGCCGGCGATGGTTAGCTGCGTAATGCAGGATCACGCTATTCGGTCCACTGCCTACAATGGGCGCATAGGCGTTCCGCTCGCAGCCGCGCTCGAAATATACATTCGTCATTGTCGCGGCGATCTCGTATTCCCAGACGCCCGGACGAGTCTTCTTCCATCCCGCCAAATGCGCTGCCACGGTGGCGTCGGTCGATTTCGCGATCAGCTCGATCTCTGCGGACGACTTCACCATGCGCAGGCGCGCGATCGCTTGCGCCGCATCCGCTTCGTCGTGGAACACCGCTAGCGATTTTAGCTTTTGTCCACGCAGGTCACCGGGAATCAGATAAACCCGCGGCGCGGTTTCAAGCACCTTGAGAAATGCCGATTCCAGCGCCGACTTCGGCATCACCCGATCGAATCCCGACAGCTTCGGGGCATCCGGATCATCCGGCCCTAGCTTGCGCCCCGTGTACAATTCCATGCGCAGATCGCGATAGGGCATAAACAGGATCTCGGTCTGCTGTGTAAGCAGCATCACGGCGCCGGGCTCGCGCCAGCCCGAAAGATATAGGAAATTCGATTCCTGGAAGAAGCTGGTGTGCAGATCGTCGGGCTCCTCGGCTCCGAACAGAATCATCACGCCGTCCAGCGACTTGCGCAGTTCGGCTCGGCGTTGCCGATACTCCTGGGGCGTTATACCGGCCGCCATCGTGGCTGTGCCGGACATCACTCCCAAAAGCGCCAAAACAAATGCCAGCCGCACGTTTAAAGTTTAGCGAAGCCGGATGTTGTTGGTATCGAGGATGGTTCCTGTGGCTAGTTCGAAGGTCGCGATGGCTTTGCCCAGATCGGCTTCCGCCCGCCGCCCCTGGCTGCGCGCTGTGATCATGTCGGTCTGCCGCTGTTGGACCAGGAACAAAGTGGAAGTGCCTGCGCGGAACTGGCGCTGCTCGCTTTGATACTGCTCTTCGGCCGATTCGCGGGCCACGCGCGACGATTCCAGCCGCGCTTTCGCCGAATCTACCGATTGCATGGCGTTGCGAACGCTGGCCTCAATGGTTTGCTCCGTTTGCAGGCGCTGGTTGCGGATTCGCCGCGTCTCGGCCAGCGAGTTGTTCAGGTTGGCCTCGGCGGTGCGATTGCGAAGGGGCAGTGAGATCCGTAACTGGACCAGCGTGGTCGGATAGCTGTTATTGAAAATCCCGGTAAGCGATTGTCCGTAGCTTCCCACCAACTGCGGCGGCAGGCCGACGGTGGTTCCGCCGCCGGTTGTCTGCAGCGGTTGCAGTCCCGCCAACAACGACAATTGGTTGATTTGATCCGTGATGGCGCCCAAGCCGGCTGTGAACGGATTCGGACCGAGCGGGAGCTGGATTCCGGCCAGTCCGGCATTCGTGTGCGTGGCGACCAGATCCACTTGCGGCTTGGTCTGTTCGCGATAGAAGCGGTTGTCCGTCTCGTTGATCTCGCGCGAGATTTGCACCTGCGCGAGCTCGGGTCGCTTATCCAGCCCTTCTCTGACAGCGTCCTGCAAAGGCGTTATCGGCGGCGACACGTTGACCGGCGTGATCGGAATCAGCGCGCTGGACCAAATCGGGTCGGTTCGATCCGGAAGGATCAGTGTCTTCAAAGCGTTCTCGGCAGCGGTCAACGCCTCCTGGGCGCTGTACGCGTTCTCCTCGAAGGTCGCAAGCTGGCGCTGCGCGGCCACAACGTCGATGGGTGCGAGCAATCCTTGTTCCTGCTGCCGGCGATTGCTTTCGTCCTGGTCGCGGCCTAGTCTGACCGCTTCGAGTTGCACTTCCAGGTTTCCATAGGCGAACGCCAGATCCCAATACGCCTGCTCGGTTTGCGTGACGATTTGCATCACCCTCTGGCGAAACTGTTCGTCCGTAAGCGACACGTTTTTCTTGGCGGCTTCCAGGCGATGGCGATTATCGTCATAGCGCAGGTTGCGCCACAGCGGCTGCGTAATCGAGAAATTCAGCGATGTCGGATATTGCGGATTGAGCTGGGCGAAGGTGTTATTCGTGGCCGTCCGCGACGATGAAAAATCCAGTTGGTAGTTGGTGCCCAGCCACGGGAGGCTCCCCGAGAATGTCGGGTCGGCGATTGCGTTGCGATTGATCACGCTGCCGGTGGTCGATCCGCCCAACGACGAAGCTACTGGCGTGACATTCTTTTGATAGGACGTCGTGCCGCCGACCCTGGGGTCGAAATAGCCCTTAGCGCCCGAGACGCTATTGATGGCTTTATCGCGATCGATGCGCGACCCGTCAATATCCTTGTTATTGGCCAGCGCCATCGCCAGTGCGTCCTGTAGCGTGAGCTCTTTGTCGGTAATAACGCCGATGCGAGGCCGCAGCACGAACGGCCGGACCGGAGGAACGCGCGTGACCGCCTGATCGGCGTCAGCCTGCGGCGGCTGCGCACCCTGCTGTTGTCCGAAAGCGATGAGAGTTGTCAAAGACCAGAGACACAGTAACTGCCCGCGCATTAAGCCTCGCCACCTTTTCTTTGAATCACCGCCCGGGCGCCGGCTCCGGCGTGTTGCAGTACTTCTCCGAGAAATCCCATTTTTCGGCCCATGGCGCGCGCCAGACGCGATTGTTTGGCTTCCTCAAACAGGGAATAAAACACTGGCACCGCCAGCAGCGTCAGCAGCAGGCACAGCGATTGTCCCCCCACCACCAGCACGCCAATCGACCGGTTGCTGGCCGATCCGACCTTGTTCGAGATTACGACCGGCAACATTCCGGCCACCAGCGCCATGGTGGTCATCAGAATCGGCCGAAGGCGATCGCGATTGGCCTGCATAATGGCTGGATAAAGATCCATACCCGATGCACGCAGACTGTTGGTGTGCGCGATTTGCAGGATCGCATTTTTCTTCACGATTCCGAATAGCAGCAGCAGACCGAGGCCCGAGAAAATGTTGACCGTCTGTCCCGCGATCAATAGAGACAAGATTCCAAAGGGGACAGCCAAGGGCAGTGTAAGCAGAATCGTGAAAGGATGCAGGAAGGATTCAAATTGCGCCGCCAGCACCATGTACATGAAGATGAGTGTCAGCGACACGGCCACGATGAAGTAGTACGCCGTTCGGGCCAATTCTTTACTCTGGCCTACGCCGACGCTTGCGTACCCCGGATCCATATGCAGATCCTTGGTGAACTCATCCAGTTTGGCCAAAATATCCGCCTGCGAACCACCCGGCAGAAGGTTGCAGCTAATGGTCACCTGACGCTGCCGGTCCAGACGATCGATGTTGGAAGGCGCCGTTCCCGGCTTGATGCGAACCACCTGATCCAGGCTCACCGGACCGGCTTTGCTCGACGAAACAGCCAGCAGCGTCAGCGCATTCGTACTCGTGCGAAACTCCTGCGCCGCCCGAAGCCGCACATCGTATTGTTCGCCGCCCGAAGGAAAGCTGGAGACCACCTGGCCGGCGATCATGGTGTTCAATGCCGTGGCGATATCCGATACACGGACGCCTAGATCGGCTGCGCGCTGGCGGTCGATTTCCACCCGCAATTCCGGCTTGCCGTAAACCAGCGATGTATCCGCGTCCACCACATTGGGCAACGTCTTGAGCCGCGCTAGCAATTGCTGCGAATATTGCGAAAGCTTGTCAAGATCGGGACCGCTGATGGCGTACTGCACGTCGCCGGTTCCGCTCCAGCTCTGCACTCCGACACTCGTGCGCAGATCGGGCGGATAATTCTTGAACACATCGCGCGTCTTGATCATCATTTCCTGCTGCGATTCCTTGCGCTGATCGTTCGGAGTCAGCTTGACGTAAATCGTCCCGGAATTCGTGGCGCGATCCGTGCCCCCGCCGACCGTGGTTAGCGTGGCGAGCACATGCGGCAGCCCGCGAATGTCGCGGGCGATGCGCTCCATAACGTTGGTAGTCGCCGCGAGCGAAGTTCCTTCCGGCGTGCGGACCGTGACCAGGTATTCGGAGCGGTCGTCCACCGGCGTGAAACTTTTCCCCACCACTTTAAACAGCGGCACGATACTGAAAATCACCAGCACGCACATGGCGACCATGATCTTGCGATGTGTCATCGCCCATGTAAGCGACCTCGTGTAATAACGATCCAGGAGACGGAAGAGCCACGAATCCTTCGAGGCTTGCTTATGATCGCCCGCGTTTTTGGGAGACTTCAGAAAACGTGAACTCAGCATGGGCGTCAGGGTGAACGAAACCAGCAGGGAGACCGCGATCGCGAAGGACGCCGTGAGTCCAAAGGACGCCATGAAGCGTCCGACGATGCCGCCCATGAAGCCGATAGGCAGAAAGACCGCCAGCAACGATAAGGTGGTCGCCATCACCGCCATCCCGATTTCCTTGGTGCCTTCCACCGCGGCCATCATCGGGCTCATGCCCTTTTCTTCGATGAAGCGATAGATGTTTTCGAGCACAATGATGGCGTCATCGATCACGATGCCCACCATCAGCGTCAGCGCCAGCATACTGATCTGGTTCAGCGTGAAGTTCATTGCCGCCATCAGCGTGAACGTGGAAATGATGGAGACTGGAATGGCCACGGCTGCTATCAACGTCGTCCGGATATTAGCCAGGAATAGGAAAATGACGGCGGCCGCCAGAAGACTTCCCTCAATCAGGTGGGACTGGATCGCGTCGATGGCTGCCTTGATGAAGATCGCCTGATCGTTTACGATCTCGATGTGGATGTCCTTCGGGAGCGTCTGCTGGAGATCCTTCATCCGTTCTTTGACTAAGTCTGCCGTAGCCACCGCATTGGTTCCGGATTGCTTCGAAACAATCAGGGTCACCGACGGTTCGCCGTTCAACCGGGAAGAAGTGGTTGCCTCTTCCTGGCTGTCTTCGGCATGACCAATGTCTCGCAGCTTCACGGGATAGGGCCCGCGCGTCGCCACCGCGATTTCATTGAACTGCGCCGGATCCGCCAGGCGCCCCAAGGTCCGGACCGTAAGCTCGCTGGCGCCCTGCGTCACGCTGCCGGCCGGCAACTCGAGATTCTGCTGCCGAAGCGCGTTGGCCACGTCAGTAATCGAAAGCCCATAGGCCCGCATCCGCTCCGGATCCACCCACACTCGTATCTCGCGCTTCAGCCCGCCTACCAGACGGATCTCGCCGACTCCCTTGACGTTCTCCAGCCGCTGCTTCACCTGCTTGTCCGCGATCTCGGTAACCTCGCGCAGAGGCCGCGAGCCGGAGACCACCAGCTGCATGATGGGCGTCGCGTCCGGATCGAACTTCTGAATTACCGGGGCTTCGGCCGTTTCCGGGAGATCCGGTAAAGTCGTCGCGACCTTATCGCGAATTTCTTGCGCCCCTACGTCGCCGTTCTTATCCAGCGAGAAACTGACCACCACGGTTGAAAGCCCCTGGACAGAGGTCGAGCGTACGTCATCGATATCGCTGATCGTATTGACCGCGTCTTCAATGCGTTTGGTGATGTCAGTTTCTATTTCCTCGGCGGTGGCCCCGGGATTGACCACCGTGACGGAGACCGTGGGTACGTCCACTTTAGGCGTCAGATCCACGCCCAGTGAAAAGTAAGAGAAGCCCCCCACCACCACCAGGGCGAGAATCAGCATGGTCGCGAAGACCGGACGGCGGACGCAAAGTGCTGCGAGTTTATGCATGCTTCAAGCTCCCGTGACCCGCTTCGTTTCAGGTGTCTCGGCCGCCTTCACGTTCTGGCCGTCATACAAATCCTGTAAATGATCGGTGGCTACCACAGCGTCGGCGGGGATGCCCGTCAGAATGCGTACTTGATCACCGTCCCGCTCGCCTAGCTGCACCACCGCCAGGCGTGCCTTGCCATCACGAATCAGAAAAACCTGAGACGAGTTGGTGGTCGCGTCTGTAATTAAGGCGCTCGCCGGCACAAAGATGCCTTGCGTGCTTCCTGGCAAAACGATGCGGGCCGTGGCGAACATTCCAGGCCGCAGAGCAACATCGGTGTTGGGGAAGGTAACTTCCACCACGAAGGTGCGCGAGTTTGGATCCACGGCCGGATTGATGGCGGTTACCATACCGTCAAACACCCGTCCCGCGTAGCCCGTGACGCTCGCTCCTACACTGAGTCCTTTTTTCATCTGCTGGGCGTACAGTTCCGGTACCTGCAGCTCGAGCTTGATGGGAGTTACCCGCAAGATAGTCGCGATCTTCGAACTGGTCGAAACATACTCGCCAGGCGTAGCCGCGCGTGCGCTGACGTATCCGGCGAAGGGCGCCCGGACCTGAGTGTCGGCTAAAACCTTCTCCGCCATCGCCAGTTGGGCGCGCGTGCCAAGTTGGCCGGCTTCCTGGGTCGCCACTCCCTGATAGTTCTGGCGAGCCGCGTTGAGCGCAGCCTCGTACTGCTGGCGCGTCGCATTCACCTGCGCATCGGCAGTTTCTACCTGGGTGTGAGCCTTATCGAAGGCGCTACGCGAAACGTCGCCGCTGTTCACCAGGTTTTCGTAACGCTTGGCATCGGCCTGCGCGAGTTTCTGTTGAGCCACCGCGGACTCGTAAGCGGCTTTCGCCGACAGAACCTCGGGAACCGTGCCTGGGTCGAACGTCTGATTCTGCGCCAGGCCGATTTTGGACTGTGCCTGGCGTACCGAGGCCTCCGCCTGCTGCTGTCCGGCGCGCGCCTGATCCACGCGCAGCTTGGCATCGCGATCGTCCAGACGTGCGATCACCTGGCCTTTTTGGACGAAATCCCCGACATCCACTAGCGTGGCAACAATAATGCCCGCCTCGTTTGCAGCGACATCGGAGGTATCGTGAGCCACAAAGCTGCCGGTCGCCTGGACAGTCGCTGATACTTCGCGCGTAACGGCGCGGACGGTTGTGACCGTAGGAGTCTGGACGGCGGCTTTTCCGGTGGCAGAGGAGGTGGAGGCGCTGGTTTCCGAGCGCTGGCAAGCAGCTACTGCCACCGCAATTAGGACGATCGATAATACTTTGAATCTCATGTGTTCTTATACTTTTCGCTTGCTGGTCTTTTTCTTAGGAGCCGGGGCCAAGGCTGCGACCAGGAGCTTGGCGAATTCTTCGGCAGCCTCTTTGTCCGTGCCTAGGAAAGTCTTCAGGCGGAAAATGTACTTGCTGCTGGCATACTGTAGCGCCGGCGAGGCCAGCAGCATCATGAGAACGTCCGGACTGCCTTTCCGGAAGGCTCCTTCGCGCTGCCGGAGCACCACGTAGTTGCGCAGGAATTCGAGTGTGCTGGATCCCATGCGCTCATGAAACAAAGCGGGCAGAGAATGGCCTTCCAGGCCCGCGTACAGCATCAGCCGATGGAAGGCCGTGTCTTCACGAAACGATTTCACAATCTGCGCGAACATGCAGCGGATAAACTCCGGGTCATCGCGGCGTTCCGCAATCGCCCGCATCTCGGCCAACCACTCGTCCTTGCCTGCGGCGGCTTCGTGGGTATCGAGAATCGCGTGATACAGGTCTTCTTTGGTGGCGAAATGCCGGTACAGAATCGCCTCGCTCACGCCGCATGCCGCCGCGATGTCCTTGGTGCGAGTCCCGCTGAACCCGTGGCGCGAGAATAACGCGATCGCGTGACTCAGAAGCTGGCGGCGCCGGTCGTCGGACGACAGACGGTGCCGGGGCGGAGCTGGCGGCGGAGCCGCAGGAACTACAGGGGTATTCACAAGTAAGTACTCACTTAATTCTAGCCAGCCGGGTACATCGCTGTCAACAATCCCGATATTGCGGGCAAAGACTAACGGGGAGTACGGATTTTCGGCGGATGGCGTTGCAACATCGGCGAACGGCTATCCATGTTCGGTGTGCTGCTGGTGGCGTGTCAGCCACAGATCCAGCAACAGCAGGACCGCCCCCACAGTAATTGCGGAATCCGCTGCATTGAAAGAAGGGAATTCGTAGGATCCGAAGAACACCTGGAGAAAGTCGGTCACCGTCCCCCGAAACAGACGGTCCCAGACGTTGCCGCAGGCTCCGCCGAAAACGAGCGCCAGTCCGACCGATACCAGCCCGGGCGATTGTACGCCTGAGCCTTGAGAAGATGCCGGTCGAGGCCTCCATAGCATCACCCCGAGGATCGCCATCACTATTAGAGATACAGCCACCAGTAGCATGCTGCTCCACGCGCTGGGGGAATCCGCAAGGATCCCGAAAGCAGCGCCCGGATTTTCGGTGTGCACGATGTTGAAGAACCCGCCGATAACCGGCGTTACGTCCCATGACGTATATTCCGACCGGATGTACATCTTCGTAATCCGGTCAACCACGACTACAGCGGCGGCGATGGCGGCCGTCCGCAAACGCGGATTCATCCCTGCATGTCCCTAAGCGCAGCCGAGCACGAGTCGCACACGGTGGGGAACTCGGCGTCCTGACCTACCGCGGTTGAATATTTCCAGCAGCGTTCGCACTTCAGGCCGTCGGCACGTTCGATGACAGCCTTGAGCTCCTCGCCGGGTTCTAACACCACTTGCGAGACGATGAATACCGAAGGCAGCTGTGCTTCGAATCCCTTATAACCTTGCAGCCGCACCCGTGCTTCCAGCGAGGTGCCGATGAGTTTAGCCTGCCGGGCTTCTTCCAAAGCCTTCAGCACCACGTCGCGAACTTCCATCAGCCGGTCCCATTCGGCAAGCGTGACCGCCGGCAGTCCGGATGCGACCTCTTCAGGTTCGGGAAGCAGCGCCAGGTGGACGCTGTTCGGGGCATTAGCCGGTTTCGCCGTATAGCTCCAGACTTCTTCGGCAGTGAACGCGAGTAGCGGCGCGATCAATCGAACCAACGCATAGTGAACCCGGTAAAGGGCGCTCTGCCCGCTGCGCCGCCCGGGACTGGATGTCGCCGCCGTGTAGAGGCGATCCTTGAGGATGTCAAAATAGCGCGCGCTCAAATCGGCCGTGGTGAAATCGTAGATCGCTCGGTAGACTTTGTGGAACTCCAGCGTGTCATACCAGCCCCGGCAGCGGCGGATCAAGTCTTCGGTTCGCGCCAGGATCCAACGGTCGATTTCAAGCATCTCCGCGACCGGCACGGCGTCTTTCTCAGGATCGAAATCGTGCAGGTTGCCAAGCGCATAGCGGAACGTGTTGCGCAGCTTGCGATACGCCTCGATCAAGCGATCCAGGATCGTATTCGAGAGCCGCACATCCTCGGTAAAGTCGATGGAGGCGACCCATAGGCGCAGCACGTCGGCGCCATACTTATTGACGATTTTTTCAGCCGCCTCGCTGCCGCTCGATTTTGAAAGCGCGCGCCCTTCGCCGTCGAGTGTCCATCCGTTGGTCGCGGTCGCGCGATATGGCGCCGCGCCCTTCAGAGCCACGCCCACCAGCAGCGAGCTGTGGAACCAGCCGCGATACTGATCGCCACCTTCGAGATACAGATCGCACGGCCAGGGCAGGGAATTCTCAGGAGTCAGCACTGCTAGATGGCTCACACCGGAATCGAACCAGACGTCCAGAATGTCACTTTCTTTTCTGAAGGATTTCCCGCCGCACTTGCCGCATTTGGCATCGGGCCCTGCCAGTTCCGCAGCGGATTGCGAATACCAGATGTCCACACTATTGTGACGAAACTGGTCGACTACGCGATCCAGAATCTTGCGGTCAGTGAGTGGTTCCTGACAGCCTTCGCAATAAAACACGATGATCGGCACGCCCCACAGCTTTTGGCGGGAGATGCACCAGTCGGGCCGCGTGGCGATCATGTTGGAGATGCGCTCCTGGCCCCACGACGGCGTCCATTTGACCGTCTTGATGGCTTCAAGAGCACGCTCCCGCAGATTGTTCCGATCCATGCCGATGAACCACTGTTCCGTCGCACGGAAGATGGTCGGATGGTGGCAGCGCCAGCAGTGTGGATAGCTGTGCTCGATATTCTTTTCGGCCAGCAGAGCCCCGGCGTTTTTCAAAATTTCGATGACCAGCGGGTTGGCCTGCCAGATCGTTTTTCCGAGAAGTTCCTCGGGTAATTTTCCCGCCGCGCCTTCCGCCGCGAAGAATTTCCCAGCGCCATCGACGGGACAGTACACCGGAAGACCGTAAGCCTGCCCGATGACGTAGTCTTCCTGTCCGTGGCCGGGAGCCGTATGCACCGCGCCGGTTCCCTGTTCGAGAGTTACATGCTCGCCCAGAATCCCGATGGAGTCGCGCTCGAGAAATGGATGACGAAACACAGTCGTTTCCAGTCGCGCGCCCGGGAACTCGGCCACGACCTCAACATCCTGCCACCCGCAGTCGAGCGTCGTCTGATCGAGCAGATCCTTGGCGACGATATACACATCGCCGGCCGTTTCCGCCGCGACATAGATATAGCTGGGATGAAATGAGATTGCAAGATTCGCCGGGATCGTCCAGGGAGTGGTCGTCCAGATCAAGCCCCAGACACGTTTGCTGTTTAGTGCAGGATCGATCGCCGCCGGATCGCTCATCAGTGCAAAACGAACCCAAATCGACGGGCTGGTGTGGTTCTCGTACTCGACTTCGGCCTCAGCCAGCGCGGTACGATCGTAAGTACACCAGTTCACCGGCTTGAGACCTTTGTAGACGTAACCTTTTTCCAGGAAATCGACGAACGCCCCCGCGATGACCGCCTCATATTCGGCGCTCATTGTCAGATACGGATCCGCCCATCGGCCCAGCACGCCCAAACGAATGAAGTCCTTGCGCTGCAGGTCGACGTATTTGGCCGCGTATTTGCGGCAGGCCGCGCGGATCTCGACTGGCGACATAGTGGCCCGTTTCGAGCCCAACTCGCTCTCCACCTTATGCTCGATCGGCAGGCCGTGGCAGTCCCAGCCCGGCACATAGGGCGAATCGTAGCCCTCCATGGTCTTCACCTTGACGATGAAATCCTTTAGCAGCTTATTCAGCGCGTGGCCCAGATGGATGTTGCCGTTGGCGTAGGGAGGTCCGTCATGAAGGATATAAGTGGGCCTTCCGAGACGCGCCGCGCGAATCGCGTTATACAGCCCTGTTTCGTCCCACTGGGCCAGCAGCCTCGGCTCCAACTGCCCCAGATTGGCCTTCATGGAGAAGTCGGTCTTTGGAAGGTGGACCGTTTTTTTGATTTCCAAGTTGGCAGATTTGGCGGATTCCATCGGATATTCTTCTCATCGTAACCGATATCCTTGCGTGGGGTCCAGAAAACCTTAAGAATCAAAGGGCTACACGCGGTAGCCAAATGGCATACTTTCTTATTGACAGTAGATCGAGTTCAGATTAAGATGCTCTGAGCCTATTTGGGCGGGCCACGATCGCTCCGGCACAGGTGCTTCACGCATGACTTTCCAAGTTGGAGAGAAGGTGGTTTACCCCAACCACGGGGTCGCCACTATCGAGAACATCAGTTCGAGGGCCTTCGCCGGCAATCTCGAACGCTTTTACCTCCTTAGAATCACTTACAACAGCCTGACGGTGATGGTGCCGTTCTCGCACGTTGGAGAACTGCGCCTGCGCCGCGTCACGCGCAATAGTGAGCTGGCTCGCGTGGTGAACTTCCTCTCGGAAGGCCGCTGCACGCGTTATCACGATTGGAAAGATCGCTTCAAAGACAACACGGAGAAGATGCGCGACGGCAGTCTTCTGGCCGTCGCGGAAGTGCTCAAGAGCCTGCTGGTGCTGCAGTCCGACAAGGTGCTGTCGTTCCGCGAAAAGAAGATGCTGGATCGCGCGCGGCACATGCTGATTACGGAGCTTTCCACTTCGCGCGGCATGACCGAAACTCAAGCCGCGCAGGTGCTCGAGAAGGCGCTGGTGAAGGCGCAACTGCATTTACCCGAGCCGATCTAGCCGATCGCTCCATCCCCCGACGAGCGCACAGCGGGTTTCAGCGTTGTGCGCGATAGAGAAATAGTGCTAATGCTTGAGTGTGAAGCGCTGGCCTTGGCAAGTATGGGTGATCATCGTAGCGCTGGCGGGCGTAGCATATGTTTTCGTAATGGTCCTCGTCGTCGCTAACGGGAGCGATTGAGCTCTAATCACAAAAGCTGCCGCCGTGTTCCACCCTAGGATCGAACACCATCGTCTGGTTTTGTGCACCACTGCCGTTCTCCTCGGCGGTTTTGCGCTGCTTGCCTGGGACGCTACCAAGGATGGAATCGGGGCTGGCTATACCGATCCCAGACTGAAGATCCGGGCTGTCGACGAGGCGCTGTAAGTCAATGCGTCCATGCGCATGGCACAGGAGGGAAACTGGCTGACGCCCCAGGCCTTTGGTCGTCTCTTTTTTCAGAAACCGCCCTTGGTGTATTGGTTTTCGGCGTTTTCGATGAAGGCTTTCGGACTGAGTCTATTCACGATTCGCCTTCCCGGTCTGCTATTCGGAGCCGCCGCCGGCGCAGCAGTTTTCCTTTGGTGCGCGAAGTACCGCTCGGTCCGTGCCGGAACCCTCGCGGCGGCCATGCTACTGAGCTGTCCGGTGTACCTGGCGATGGCTCATCTGGTGGACGTTAACATTTTGGTGGCTGCGTTCATCGCGCTCGCGATGACAACGGTCGCTCTGGATCCGCAGATCGAGCGGCGCAGCACCTGGATCTGCTCGGGCGTCTTCACCGGAGCGGCGATACTGGCCAAGAGCGCTGCTGGCGTGTTGCCTCTGATTGCTTTGGCAGTCTACTGGTTTGTTGCTTCATCCAGACTCCGGCCGCCTCTTGTGCGCCTAGCGGCAAGTGCAGGGGTGGCCGTGCTGGTTGCCGCCCCCTGGCATGTTTATCAGCTGCTCGCACATCCACAGTGGTTTTGGACGGAATATGTCGACATGCAGCTCCTGGGAATTGGGATGCATCCGGAAACGAACGGTCTCTTCAACCAGGCGCAGACTTTTTACGCAAAGCGACTATGGCAACTCGATCCAATTCTTTCTTTGTACGCGGCTGCGGGGATCGCTGGCGCCATCTGGGCCGTGCGATCGCGCGACCGCTTGCCGGAACTTCTCGCTCTCTGTTGGACTGCGGTCACCATTCTGGCACTGGCTTCGTTTCAGGCGAAATATCTGACGTACATCGTGATGCTGTTGCCGCCTTTGTGCGTCTTAGGTGGACTGGTTATTCCACGGCGAGCGATCCTCCCGGTAGCCCTGCTGCTGCTATTCAAGACGCAACCCGTTACGCCGCCGATGGAGGGTGCCAGAGCCATGCGCGCTTACTACGATCTGCAACGGGACACGGAACTAATCGCCGCCGAGACGGATGATGATCTATACAGCGAGACGCTTCCGTTCCACGTACGCTATGCCGCGGTGGATCCCTCGCATACCTTGGCAACAGGCAAGCCGGATTATGTTTCGCTCGGAATTGTGCTCACACGCGATGAGTTTTTAGCGCTTCCAGAGCTTGAGCCAACCTATGCGCGGCGCCTGCGCGAATGGGGCGAGAATTCCTCCGAACCGATCGGCACGACGATCATGCTGGCGGTCCCAGCCGATCTAACAGCAGTTATACGCACGTACCCGGGAATCGATTTTTATGTTCCGGCGGGCTGGACCGATGTAATCTCCCAAGCCGAGCCCACTCACCAGATATTCCGCTACTCAGCGAATCGCGTATTCCTGCTGAGCCGCGTCGCCAAGTTGCACAAGGAACCGGTCCCTCCGATTCCGGCGCGATGGTAAGCATCCCATGTTAAAGTAATTCACCGCAAGTCATGCGCCTTCTCACCAAGCGGACCGCGATCGCCGCGGGTCTTTTCCTGCTTCTAGCCGCCGTTTATTGGAAGCTGCTTTTCTTCCCATCCCGGTTCGTATGGTTCGATCATTACGATCTCACGGAGCTGCAAATACCCCGGCTCCAGTTTTTCGCGCGTAGTCTCCACGCGGGGCACTTCCCTTTGTGGAATCCGCATATATGGCTGGGGCAACCAGT
>JAICXC010000171.1 GCA_025980665.1 Bryobacteraceae bacterium | reverse complement strand
CGTCGGCGGGTATCCACAAATATGACGACAAGCTGGAGGATTACTCCAAGGCGGGCGTCGCCAAACGGGTGGCCGTGCTTAAGAAGTTTGAGAGCGAGTTTGAGAAGCTGCCGGAGTCGCCCGACCGGGACTTGGTCCTGAATAACATCCGGGCCGGCCTCCTGGAGCTCGAAACCGTGCGCGGGTGGGAACGGAATCCAGACAACTATTCGAGTGGAATCACCAACAGCGCCTTCGTGATCATGAGCCGGACCTTTGCGCCCGCCGAAGCGCGCTTGAAGTCGCTTACCGCCCGCGAACGTCTGATGCCCAAGGTCCTGGCAGAGGCACGCGTCAACCTGAAGAATCCGCCCAAGATTTTCACGGAGGTCGCGATCGAGCAGATGCCCGGTAACATCTCCTTCTTCGAGAACGATATTCCGCTCGCGTTCAAGGCAGTGACCGATCCCAAGCTCCTGGCCGATTTTCACGCGGCCAATAGTGCGGTCATCTCGGCGCTGAAGGAATATCAGCAATGGATGATGAAGGATCTGTTGCCGCGCTCCCAAGGGGACTTCCGGTTGGGCCCGTCGACCTATGCGAAGAAGCTGGAGTACGAGGAGATGGTCGACATCCCACTCGACCGGCTATTGGCCATTGGCTACGACGATCTCCGTGCCAACCAAAAGCGTTTCGCCGAGACGGGGGCTCGCATCGATCCCAACAAGACACCGCAGCAGATTCTGGCGGAGTCGGAGAAAGATCATCCGCCAGCGGAGAAGCTCCTCGACGCGTTCCGCGATACCCTGGGCGGTCTGATGCAGTTTATTCAAGAACACAAGATCGTGACGATTCCCTCTCCGGTGTCGCCGATTCTGGAGGAGACGCCGCCGTTCATGCGGGCGCTGACATTCGCCTCCATGGACACGCCCGGTCCGTACGAGAAAGTCGCTAAGGAAGCCTTCTTCAACGTTACGCTGCCCGAGAAAGATTGGCCGAAGGATCGAGTGGAAGATTTTATGGGTGCGTTCAATCGCGGCACGATCCTCAGTACGGCGATTCACGAGGCGTATCCGGGCCACTACGTGCAGTTCCTATGGATGCAGCACGTCGATTCGAAGGTCCGCAAGCTGCTGGGCGCGAATTCCAACGCGGAAGGCTGGGCGCATTACTCGGAGCAGATGATGCTCGATGAGGGCTACACCAACGGCGATCCAAAGATGCGACTTGGGCAGCTGCAAGATGCCCTGTTACGCGACGCCCGCTACATCGTGGGGATCGAGATGCACACCGGCAAGCGCACATTCGACCAGGGCATCGAGTTCTTCGAAAAGGAAGGCTATCAGACCCACGAGACGGCCGTGCGCGAAACCAAGCGCGGCACCTCCGACCCGACCTACCTGTACTACACGCTTGGCAAGCTCCAGATCATGAAGCTGCGCGAAGACTACCGCGCGAAGATGGGGTCGGCTTTTTCATTGGAGGAGTTCCACGATAGCTTCATGAAGCAGGGATTCCCCCCCATCAAGATCGTGCGGAAAGCCCTGCTCGGGGACGATTCGCCAACGCTCTAACGTTTCGGACGCACCAGATCAATGGGATCCATGTCCACCGGGATCGCCAGATCCACGAATCCGGCTAGCATTTCTTCCCAGCTCTGATCGCCCCAGTAAACCTCTTTGGACGGATCGGGGTTCCACTTGTTGTTGGCCGAGTTATCGTAATAGGCGGTCGCCGTGAGCTGCGTGCCCGCCGGCAGGACAATCGGCTGATCCAAATAGTAGGTGAGCTGCCAGTTGAAATCGTAGCGCGGAACTTTGAGCAACGTCCGCGTTTCGCCGTTGGGGAACGTCGCGGTGTACTCGAACGCCTTGCCTCGAAGGTGCATGTGTGGAAATAGCGATTGAAGGATGGCGTCCTGCTGTAAGGTCACTCGCCCGTCCACTCGATGGTTCTCCGCGCCCGGCGGAATCCGCAGCGTGTTGTTCATGATAAACGTATTCACCACCCGCTCCTTCGGCCGCTCTTTCGCGAAGACAATGCCAACCTTGGTGCGATCGACGCCTTCCTTTCCATTCGCGGTGTAGTGCATCTGGAAGATCAAGTCGGCTCCGGCCGGAATCAGGCGGGCTTGCCCCGGTAGCGTGCGGTAGGCGATGCCTCCGGGAACGTACACGGCGGCCATCTCATAGGCGCCTCCGTTAATGCCGTAGAGTTGAGCCCGATCGCTCTGTGGCGGCCGCTGTTGCTGCGCTCGCCCCGCACTTGACTCGACGTACGGTTCGCCCGGCTTCGCATCCGCCATGAATCGCGAACCTTTCGGCCGCGCGTACAGGACCACGTGATGCACCACCGCTTTATTGCCCGGCCGGACCTCGATCTCCTTGATCCACTTATCTTCCGTGAAGCCGGTCGGCACCACGAAATGCGTGTATTCAATGGTCCCTTGCGCGGGAACCTTGAAATCGACGCCTGTATCGAGCACCAGATCGGGCTTGCCAATCTGCCAGCCATCGGTAAACTCGCGCGGCGCCGGAGCGTCCTTGGGATTTCCTTGCGGCGCACCGCCGTCGGCCCAGGCGACTAGCGTATTGATCTCAGCTGGCGTCAGCGACCGGTCATTGGAGAATTTTCCGTAACGCGGATCGGCGTTCCAAGGCGGCATCTTGCGCGAAACCACGGCTTCCTTGATGGACTTGGCCCAAGGCCGGGCATCCGTGAAACTCAACAGCGGCATCGGTCCGATTTCACCTGCGCGGTGGCATTCCTGGCAATGCTTTTGGAGAATCGGTGCGACGTCCTTAGAGAATGTAGGAATCTGGGCGACTGAAAAACTGGCCGTCGCCAAAGCCAGGAAAAACAAGCGCATATGCCCTCCGGCAGACGCCCTCAGACTAGCATATAAACCTTTGTTCATCGAGTCCCCACGCCCAAACGGCACAGTAACGCATAGAGCCGCAAGAGCCGTCTGTAGCTCAAGACCACACGTTCATGAAAAAAAGCCAGACAATCGGGCTGGGCGTTGCCGCTTGCGCCGCCACTCTTGGTGGATGGTGGTATCTGCACGCAGGTACGGCGGAACAGTACCGGACGGAGGCAGTGCAGCGCGGGCGAATTCAGTCCACCGTTTCCGTGACTGGGACTGTCAGCGCATTGCTTACGGTACAGCTCGGCAGTCAGGTTTCAGGCGTTGTGACGGCTCTCCACGCGGATTACAACAGCCAGGTCCACAAGGGAGAACTTCTTGCGGAAATCGATCCTCTGCCATTCCAGGAAAGAGTGAACCAGGCACAGGCTGCGCTTGACAGCGCCAAGGCATCGGTAGTCGCGGCGAAGGCCACCGTGCGGAAATCTGAGACCGATATCAGCACGGCGCAGGCCACGGCAGAAAGCCAGAAGGCGCTGGTCGCGCAAGCGCTGGCGGGCGAACGGGAAGCCAAAATCACGGCCGACCGGCAACAGAAGCTGGCGGCGAATTCGATTGTATCGGACGACCAGTTCCAAAGCGCAAAAGCAACCTACGATGTTGCCGTAGCCGACCGGGAAGCGAGCACTGCGCAGCAACACGTCGCGGAGACCACCATAGATGAGATGAAGCAGGCGCGCGCGGCCGCCATCGTCCAGGTGGCCAGCGCCGAGGCGCAGGTCCGGCAGGCCCAGGGCGCTTTGGACAGCGCCAAGCTGGACCTGGAGCACACTCGCATCCTCTCTCCCATCGACGGGGTTGTGATCGCCCGCCAGGTGGACGCCGGGCAGACCGTGGCCGCCAGTTTCGCCGCGCCGAATCTCTTTCAAATCGCGCAGGATTTAACCAAGATGCAGGTGGACGCGGACATCGACGAATCGGAAGTAGCCAAGGTGCATCCCGGGCAGATCGCACAGTTCACGGTGGACGCCATGCCGAACCGAATGTTTGAAGCCGTGGTTCGCCAAGTGCGGGAGTCGGCGACGAATATTCAGAACGTGATCACCTACGACGCGGTGATGGACGTACCCAACCCCGATATGGTGTTGCTGCCGGGCATGACCGCCAACATTCGCATTCCGGTCCAAATACGGGAAAATGTCCTGCGGGTTCCCAATCCTGCGCTGCGGTTCAAGCCGGTCGACGACAAGCCGGGTCCGGTCGTGAAACCTGTGCCGCAGAGCCAACAAAAGGGGCCGCAGACCCAGCAGACCGTGTATGTACTGAATAGTGTCGGGAAACCGGAGCCGCGCAAGATCCAGGTCGGCCTTTCCGATGGACTCTACACCGAGGTGGTATCCGGGGATCTGCGTGAGGGAGGCGCCGTGGTCTTGCAGGAAGTGAAAGCTAAGTAGGCAGCCAGCTACATTTGTACCTCACAAATGTCGTTGAGCCGGGCTGACGCAATGGCAACCAGCCATTGAAAGAGCGACAAACAAAATGAATATGCAACCGAGGACTGAAGGGCCCTGAGTTCCCTATCATCGGCGGCTCCTTCTCGGGGGGAATCTATTGCGTGTTCGCGATCAGCTTCTTCAGCAGTTCGGCTGTGCTCTCGTGGACATCTTTGCGACTGCCATCGAACCCGCCGGCGCCGGCCCCCTGACCGAGAGCCTCGTCAAGAGGAGTCTTTCCCTGCTTATCCTTTACGGAGAGACTCGCCCCATGGTCGGCTAGGAACTGCACGACCTTGTCATAGCCCTTGAGCGCGGCCGCGTGGAGCGCGGTCTGTCCCTGTCCGTTCGCAGCGTTGATGTCGACGCCTGCGTCCAGGCAAAGCTGAATCGCTTCAATCGCTTCCGCTTCAGTCTTAAAGCGGCCCGTCGTGTCTTCCTCTTTCGAGCCTAATCCTGCGGCTGCCATGAGAGGAGTAATTCCCGCACGCGTAGCGAGCTTCGGATCGGCTCCCTTGGCGAGCAGCAGGCGCATCGCGGGTACGTCCGCAGCCTTGGCGGCACGGAGTAGAGGAGTCGTTCCGGTGGTGAGCATCGTGTCATCGCCGCGATCGAGCTTAGTTCGGTACGGTTGCTGCTTCTTGAACTGCGCGTTGACGTTCGCGCCCTTATCGAGCAACAGCTTGATTAGTTCCAAGCTTGTCGTCTGGTTGTCGATCACCCTAGGCGACGGACGGTTCGAAACCGGCATGGTGTTGAAATCGACAGCCGAAAACAAAGCAGTCCGTCCGGTATCGTCGGCCAGATTCGGATCCGCGCCTTTGTTGATCAGGAACGCCGCCGCATCATAATGCCCATTGATGATTGCGATAAGCACGGGGCTGATGCCGTCGGGATCGGCCGTATTAATCTTTGCGCCGGCATCGAGCAGGACCTGCTCGCATTCGACGCATCCCTGGCGCGCCGCGAAAAGGAGCGGAGTCAGGCCGCCGAGAGGCAGCCACTTGTCCCGTGGCTCGGACGTGACCTGGCGTTCCCACTTGTTGATGTTGGAAACCGCATTGACATCCGCCCCGTGCGCGATCAGTTCCTTCATCATCGCCGGATGCTGCTCATCCACGGCCCACATCAGCGCTGTCTGCCCGTGCCATTCCTCGCGAGCGTCGACTTTCGCGCCATGATCCAGCAGAACCTTGGCGGCTTCGACGACTCCCGTGCGCGCGACGGTCATCAGCGCTGTTTCGCCTTCTGTTGAAACAGAGTTCGCGTCGGCCCCGGCTTTCAAGAGACGTTCGATGATGGCCGGGTTCGCGTTCTCGCACGCCAGATACAGCGGCGTGACGCCATAGCGATTCGCGGCCTTCGCATCGGCACCCGCAGCCAGGAGGTTATTCACCTTAGCCAAATCGTTGTCGCGAACGGCAAAGTGCAGAGGTGTGGTTCCGTCGGGCGAGGGCGCGTTGAGGTCGGCCGCAGCACACGCCACGGCGAACAGAGTCAACAATCCCAGAGCACGCATGCGAACTCCTTACGCCGTTTCAATGACGCCCGTGCTATCGCCCAGGCTCTCGACCGGTACCCCGGCCTTGTGCAGCATGGTCAGCAGCACGTTCGTCATGGGCGTGTGATCGGGCTGCTTGATGTGATAGCCGCCCTTCATGCTGCCTGCCCCGCCGCCCAGCACAAGGGTTGGCAAGGGGAAGTGATTGTGAGCATTACTATTGCTCATGTTGCTGCCATACAGAATGAGCGAATGATCCAGCAGCGATCCATCGCCATCCTGCGTCGTGTTCAGTTTCTCGACGAACTTGGTAAACAGCGTGAGATGGAAATTCTGGATCTTCACCAGCTTCTCGATCTTATCGGCGCGGTTTTGATGGTGGGACGTCGCGTGATGCCCATCGTGCACGCCGACTTGCGGATAGGTCCGGTTGCTGACTTCGCGCGCCATCATGAACGTGAACACGCGGCTGATGTTGGCCTGATACGCAAGCGCCAGAAGATCGTACATTATCCCCACGTGCTCGTCGTAGGAAAACGGAATACCGGCCGGCTGCTCCGGCAGCTTCATGTTGGGATCTACTTGCTGGCTGGCTTTCTGGATGCGCCGCTCGATTTCGCGGACGTTTTCCAGATACTCGCCGATCTTGACGCGATCCTGCGGGCCCAGCTTAGCTTGCAGGCCGGTGGCTTCCTTCGTCACCGCATCCAGGATGCTGCGATCGCCTTCAATTCGGGCTAGCCGGTCGGCGGCGCTCCCGCCCTGGCCGAACATTCGCTCGAATACTTTGCGCGGATTGATCTCCATGGGCAGCGGCGTAGTGTGCGTGCGCCAGGAAAGCGTGTTCATGTAGATGCAGCCGTAGTCGCGATCGCATGCGCCGATCAGACCGGAATGATCCTCGATCGCCAGCTCCATCGAGGGCAGAATGTTATCTTGCCCGATGGCCTGCGCGGCGATCTGGTCCGCGGTGACGCCGGCATAGGCGTCCGTGCCTTGCGTGGGTTTGGGGCGCACACCGCTCAGCCAGGTAGTCGGGCTAAGCGAATGGACCGCGGTCGAATCGGCCGCTCGATGTCCCAGGCCGCTGACGATGTTCAGGCGGTCGCGGTAGGGCTCCAGAGGCTTAAGGATGGGGGAAAATTCAAAGCCTGCGCCTTCGGTAGCGGGGGTCCATTTATCCATGATCGCGCCATGCGGCACGTAGACGAATCCCAGACGCGGCAAAGGGGCGGCGGCAGTCTTCCGGGTCAATGTCTGTGCCGGAATCATGGAATCGAGCAAGGGGAGCGCCAGGGTGACGCCCACTCCGCGGAGGAAGGTGCGGCGAGGCAGGTGCTTCTTCGTGATCAACATGGGAACACCTCGACCCCATTTTGTCACGTTTTCAACAGCTTCGGGTTACTAGGGAAATCGGACAGTGAACACTGCAGCCGTGTTGATCCAGGTGTCCGTTGTTTCGAGCGGTGGGACCGCGCCCAGCGGGTCGCCGTTGGTCTTGCCATGGATCAGGCGCGACTCGACGCCCACCCAGAAACGATGGCTTCGTTCGACGGCCACGTTGATGCCTGCGGTCGTGTAGTAGCCCCAGCCGCCTCGCGATCTGCAGGTTTGGCAATTGAAGCTGCTATCGTCGCCTGCGCCAGGGACCTCGACTGACTCGCCGTAGTTCAGATAGACTGCACCGCCTCCGCCGAAAAGCTCGACCTGTGGGCCTATGGGGAGAACGGCGCGTCCGCCGAAGGGCCATGAGCTCGTCGTCCCGGACTTTAAGCCGCCCGATAATCGTGTCCTGGAAGCCGCGTACGTTCGCGGCATGGAAGATAGT
>JAICXC010000083.1 GCA_025980665.1 Bryobacteraceae bacterium | reverse complement strand
GGCATGAATCTGACAGAGGCCAGACGGCCCGCGATTGTCGAACGGCAAGGACTGCGCCTCGGATTTCTCAGCTACAACTGTGTAGGACCGCGCGAGTCTTGGGCCAAGAGAGATCGAGCTGGCTGCGCATATGTACATGTCTTGACGCATTACGAACTCGATCATGCATCTCCGGGCGGTCCACCTACGGTATACACGTTCGCCGAACCAGATACGCTCGAGGCCATGGCGGGCGATATCGAAGCGCTCCGGCAGAAAGTCGACGTTCTCATGGTTGCGCTGCACAAGGGGCTCGGGCACACTCCTGCGACCATCGGCATGTATGAAGGGCAGGTTTCCAAAGCAGCCATCGATGCGGGTGCCGACGTCGTTGTGGGACATCATGCCCACATTCTGCAAGGCATGGAGGTTTACAAAGATCGCCCGATTTTTCACGGACTCGGCAATTTTGCGATCGCAACTAAGGCGTTGAACATCGATGGAAATTCCAGCCCGGAACGCCGTGCGTGGGCCGAGCGCAGGCGAAACTTGTTCGGTTTTGAACCGGACCCCGAGTACACGACCTACCCGTTTCACCCTGAGGCGAAGAACGCCATCCTCCCCTACTGTGATGTAGACCGTAGCGGAGTCCAGACCGCCGGCTATCGCCCCTGCTTCGTGAACCCTTACTCTCAGCCGGAAGTTTTGGGCGATGACGAGCGCGGACAAGCAGTCGCGCGATACGTTCAGGATGTCAGCGCACGGGCAAGGCTGAACGCGGTTTTCGACTGGGCTGGCGATCGGGTCGAGTTCTATCGCAGAAAGAATTTATGATTTTGAATCCACGTCCACTCGAGGACATCACCGTCCTCGACCTCACAACAGCTCTGGCCGGACCTTACGCCACGTTCCTATTGGCGGGCCTTGGGGCTCGCGTCATTAAAATCGAGAACCCCGCGGGTCCGGACTCCTGTCGCGCGAACGCTCCCTACATCGGCCCTGAAGGGCCGCACTTGACACGGCAGCACCCGGATGACATCTCCGTATCCGCCATCAACCGGCTCCGCAACAAGAAGGCCGTGACTTTGAACATGAAGCATTCAGGATCCCGCAAAGTGTTCGAGCGACTGGTTGCGAAAGCCGACATGCTGGTCGAAAACTTCAGCCGCGGTGTGCTGGAGCGGTTGGGCGCCGGCTACGAGGACGCGCATCGCATGAATCCCCGGCTGCTGTACTGCTCGATCACCGGATTCGGCAGTCAGGGCGAAGGGTCGGGGAAAGCGATGGACGCCATCATCCAGGCGCTTAGCGGAGCCATGATGACTTCGGGCGCGGCGGGCGATCCTCCTGTGCGAGTTGGCGTTCCGTTCGCGGATTTGTGTACACCGCTCTTTGGTGTGATTGGGCTTCTTGCGGCGTTGCATCAGTCGCAGCGCACGGGCGTGGGGCAGCACATCGACGTCTCCATGCTGGGCGTGATGACATCAATGGTCGCCTCCGAGCCGTTCGATCTTCTGGAACGTTGCGGGGTGCCGCAGCGCACGGGACAGACCGTGCCCCGTCTTGCGCCCTTCGGAGTCTATGCCACCGCAAACGGCTTCGTTGCGATTTGCGCACCCACGGAAGCGTTCGCTTCTTCTCTCTTTCATGCCATCGGACGCCCGGGATTGTGTGAAGATCAGCGATTCCGGACTCGCGACGCCCGCGTTCAGAACGTCGCCGAAGTGGATCGCGTGGTCGGCGAGTTCGCTGCGGTCCGTCAAACCGCGGATGTCGTCGCGATCCTGGCGGAGGCGGGCGTCCCGGCCGCAGAAGTTCGCAGTCCAGCGGAAGCGGTGCGAGACCCGCAGGTGGTCGCCCGCGGAGAAACGGTCCGGCTGCAGTATCCTGGTGCGCCGGATGCGGACGTGTATGGTCCTGGCCTTCCGATCGTCTTCTCCGGTTCGACAGCGGACTTCGATCAACCGCCGCCGGGCATCGGTGAGCACAATTGCGAGATCTATGGAGACCTGCTGGGTTACACGCAGTCGCAGCTGCGCGAGCTCCAATCCGATGGTGTCATCTAAACTCCCGATCCTGTTGCGAACTATGACAAAGTAGGGTTTCATGGAACGATGACGACCGCAATGAAGAGGACCATGTTCGGGCTGGCCGCGCTAGTGTTGGCAGCCGGCGTTGTGATGAGTCAGCAGAAAGGGCCTGATGGCCCGCGTCTGTATCGTGTGTGGAGCGACGCCAAAGGCGATACCCATCTGGAGGAGATCGATATCACGACGAAAGGCCGCGTGCTGATTCCGGGCGTCGTCATGAATTATTCCGGCAACACGCCGCCGGCCGGCAGCGAGAAGCTGCACAATACGAGCAACCGGCAATTCGCCATTACTGTGTATGGTCAGATCGACGTCGAAACCAGCGATGGAACCAAGGCGCACTTGCGGACCGGCGATATGAGTTTCGTCGAAGACGTCACAGGCAAGGGGCACAGGACCATGGAGAAAAACTCCCAGAGTGTGTTTGTGCGTGTGCCGGAGGGTTTCGACGTGAAGAAGTGGGCCGCTGGCCAATAGCTGCTTTCAGGCACACGTGATCACGGCCGCCATTCCCGCAGCGGCGGACTGTGCGGCTCCGGCAGCGCAGGGTCAACACGGCTGTGCTGCAGGATACGGTCCTGATTTTCGCAGAACGCCTCTATCAAGTCCGCATCGGGCATCAGCGTTAACGTCGTCTCCATGGTCCAGGGAGCGAGGTACGCTTTGGGATCATCGATGGTCACCGAGAGGGTCATGTGCCCGAAGTCGACGCGGCGGAATCGCTCGATGACATGCAACGCGTCGCTGCTGGGGCGGCCTTTCGCCGTATCGATCCAGCCGCCATCGCGAAAGCCGGGGGAATCCACGACGAAGCGATCGCCTTCCCAGGTTCCACGGGAGTAGCCCAGCCAAGTCGGCGAATCGACCGGCGCCGAGGATCGCCCGTCTGTGAAGACCTGGCGGAAGATCATTCCCACCAGGGTCTCGTACAGGATTGCGGTGACTCCGGGGGTTTGCAGGATCTTGAAAGGGCCGCCGCCGAAATCGATCCGGGGCACTCCGGGCGGCAGGCAATAACCGTAAGGGTCGTCGACGTGATTGCGGCTCGCGCGTTGCCGGGCAATGCCCTCCGCCCAGGAGGTCATTCGAACAGCTTCGGCGGGCAGATCCTGCTCGAGGTCGAAGTAATAGCTTTGAACGAAACAGCGGCTGCCGTCATAGATGCCGCACTTCGCCGCCCAGACTCCGGAGAGATCGGGCATGCCGTCGGCGAGCTTCGGCGTTTTGGCCGACAGGTTGGCCGAACCACCGGGAAGGCGGGGAATCCCGGGTGTGGGATAGTTCAGCTATTGCCCGGCCAGCGGCATCGCCACGACGACAACGAGGGCCCCGAATGCTGTGTTCATATGTTTCCAGCAATCCTAACTCATCCGATGTGCCGAATCGTCCTATACTGGCCCTTGACTGCCAAGACACCGAGTTGCACAGAACAATTTGGAGGGAAACGCGATGAATAGATCTCGGGTTATTATTGCCAGCGCCGCGCTGTGTTTAGCTCTTGTGTCGCAGGGGCCTCGGGCGCGCGCGGCGGACGCAAAATCCAACGCGGTCACCTCGGGGGAGTTCTTGATCGATCCTCCCACGCTCATCAACCTAGGATTCGAGTGGATGATTCAAGGCGATGACAACCGCAACGCCGCCGTGGCAGTCTCCTATCGCAAAAAAGGCGAGTCCCAGTGGCGGCAAGGCATGCCTCTTCTGCGGTTGCAGAACGAAGAGATTTATCAGGGCGACCGGTTGGACGTTGTCTCGCCAAACATGTTCGCCGGAAGCATCCTGGACCTCGAACCGGACACGGAGTACGAAGCAAGATTTGTCCTCTCGGATCCGGATGGAGTTCAGGGCGGGGCCGAAAAAACGGTGACGGTACGCACTCGTCCCGAGCCGAAGCCCTACGCCAACGGCCGAACCTTCCACGTTTACCCCCATGGTTTCAAAGGAACCAAGATCGAGCCGGCCTTCGAGGGTTTGCTGTGCGCCTATTACCTGACTTGCTCGGGAACGGACTGGGCCACGGCCTCCCGGCCCCGCGTTCAGCCTGGCGACACAATTCTCGTGCACGGCGGTCTCTACAAGTACGATCGCTATATCTACACCAATGATCTTTCGATCAGCACGGTTCCTTTCGACGGAACCTACTATCTGACGGCCAGCGGAACCGCGGAGAAGCCCATCGCGATCAAGGCGGCGGGAGACGGTGAAGCGATCTTCGACGGGAACGGAGCGTTTAATCTCTTCAATGTGAAGGCAGGGAACTATACCTATTTTGAAGGCCTCACCATTCGGAACACCGAAATCGCCATCTGGGCCGGCACGCAGTTTATCGAGGGCTCCAAGGGATTGACCGTGAAGCGTTGCCGGTTTGAAGACATTGGTATGGGTGTCTACACGAACTATTCAGGCTCCGGCAACTTCTACATCGCCGACAACTACTTCATAGGAAGAAACGATCCCAAGCACCTGATCGCGTGGACCGGTAATTTCTGGGCGCAGTTCGCCGGCGTGGATGGCCAAGTGTTCCCACCCAAAATGGCTTCGTATATTGCGGTGAAGGTATACGGTTCTGGAAACGTTATCGCCTACAATTACGTGGCGAACTTTCACGATGGAATCGATAACGAAACCTACGGCAACCCGGACGGATCCGCCGCGATCGATGGTCCGAAGTATCCGTCCAGGGAGTATTGGGCCCGTCGTCCTGTGTCGCTCGACTACTACAACAACTACATGACGAATTTCCACGACAATGCCTTCGAGGTGGATGGAAGTATGCACAATGTGCGAGTCATGCGAAACATGATGATCAATAATGCTTCCCAGCCCTATTGCAATCAGCCGGTGATCGGAGGACCGGTTTATTGGATCCGTAATGTTTCTTTCAACTCCCCCGGGGGGTCGGCGCGGCTTGCGGGCGGCTCTGGAATTCTGTTCTACAACAACACCATGTTCGGTGAGGTATCGGGCGGAACCACCTCGAACACGCATTTTCGGAACAATCTGATTTTGGCGCAGAATTCAAGCGGATTTGGCGGTCCAGCAGGTGGCGACGCCCCGCCGTCAGTGGTTTTCGGTTTTACGACCTATACGAACTATTCTTCCTCGGACTACAACGGGTTCAGCCCCAACGCCAACGCGCCCTACTCGTTTCAGTGGAACTCGCCGGCCTGGGAGGTTCCCGCCGACTTTGCCAGCCGCGGCCACAACGCGCAGACTGAGACGCGGCGCTACAAGACGCTAGCGGAGTATCAGCAGGCGACTAAGCAGGATGCCCATAGTCTGCTGGTGGACTACGACATCTTCATGAACGTGCCGCGCCTGGACGGGCACGATGTCAAGACTGTCCAGAAACTTTACGACGCGAAAGATTTCGATTTTCGTCTCAAGCCAGGGGCTGCCGCGGTTGACCGGGGCGTCGTGCTGCCAAACATCACCGAAGGCTTCGCCGGACGAGCTCCCGATCTGGGCGCGATTGAACTGGGGCAGGCGCCCCCGCATTATGGTCCACGCCCTTAGGCTTAGCGCGAGAGCGCAACGGGACACTACTTGACGGGCGGGGCCGCCTGCATATGCTGCCAAGACTTTTCGTTCTCGAGGCAGATTTCGTCGATCAACTCGGTATCGAGCTCAAGCCCTTCTTTTATCGATACCGTCCAGGGGCGCGTATACGCCTTGGGATCGTCAACGGTGATTTCCACCTCGAGCGTTCCATAATTCGGGCGGCGTAGCCGTTCGGTCATTTTCGCGGCGCTGGTCAGCGGAGCCCCGTTCATGTCGATCCACAGATCGTCCCGGAAACCCGACGTCTGGATCAAGAGCGTATCGCGGTCCCATGTAGCGGTGGAATATCCGTTCCACGAGGGATTCGGATCCTGGGGCTGGGGACGTCCGTCAATGAAAATTTGCCGGTACATCGCGTTCACTTCGTAAAGCAGCACCAGCAGCCGCGGCGTGTGGATCGCTTTGGTGAGATGCGGCATTCCCCACGTGCGCGGAGGATTATCCGGCAGGCAGCGCACGTGTGGATCGTCTTTGCTGAATCGCTGTTTCACGAGTTCGGCGGCCCAGGCCTGATACGGGAGACCACCGGGCAGGTCTTTACCGATGTTGAGTGCGAGCGGAGAGCCCCCGATTTCGAGACCGCAGAACGCACCTGTGGCAGGAACGCACTGATTGATCGCGGCAGCGTGCCAGATGCCGGAGAAGTCAGGTTTCCCGTCGGGGAGTCGCGGCGCTGGGGCACTTAAATCCGGCGCCCCATCGGCCTTTTTCGGCACACCGGCCGTTGGGTAGCGCACCCACTGCCCAAAGCCGAGAGCTGGTGCCGCCAATGCGGCAATGATGACGAAAACGAGCACGTCGAGACTGTTCACACGCCGCATACACCCTCCAGTTTATTTCCTGATTCGCTTCAGTACCAGGCGATATTCGCGAATTGTGGTATTCTCCCGCGATCCGGAAACAACAATTTCATCCTCTGTGAACGTTCCTTGCGCCAGGTTATGGAACGGCTTGCCCTCGTTGGCCTTCACTTCGGGGTCGTCCTCGTTCTCATGCAGGACGAAGAAGTGGATTCGATTTCCGCGAATGACTCCGTCGACGATCTTATAAGTGGGCTCGCCTGGCTTGCCCACGATCGTGCCAGTAACCGCATTCCCCTTTTGGTGAAGTACGAACACCCCATCTCCGCCGGTGGACCAGCGTCCGGTTAGATCGGCGAGGACCGGAATTACGGCCAAGAGGAAAAGCATACCTATACGAAACATCGACTGCGTCACCTTAGGAGACCCCGGCCCTGCAAAGCGTACCTGAAAACGACATCTTAACCCAACCAGCGTGCGGGAAGCCGTGATCAGAAAATTGGTTGCCCCGAAGAAACGACACTGCGCGGAGGCACGAGACACTCTGCGCACTAAACATCTGAAGGTTGAACTAGAACGTGAAACGGGCGACCAAGGACCCGGCACGCTGGCATCTAGTACCAGAAACCGGGACGATGTTTCCGAAGCCGCCACTGTACAAACCGGTATTAGCACCTGTCGTGAACTTCGTCCGCGCGCTTGCGAAGTTTATCGGCAACCGCCTATATGGCGCCGGAACAATTGGAAGGCCGCGAGGTTTCGGCGCAAAGCGATATCTACGCGCTGGGTTTCATCTTCTATGAGATGTTCACCGGAATGCCAGCCCATCGGGCCGACTCCGTTGCGGAGAGTCTGGAACTGTGTCGCGGTTCCGACAGCGTCACCAACCCTTCCCAACTGGTGACGGACATCGATCCTGCGGTCGAACGCGCTATCCTGCGATGTCTTCAAGCCGACCCGAAGCTGCGGCCCGCATCGGCGCGCCGATGGCTACCGTCATTTACGCCTGCCGTTCGGAAAACCCTCCCGTGCGATAGCGCCCGTTTAGGCGCAAACACAAGCTATTACCTACCAGTGACTTGCAGTTCGACAAGCATGTGATTTCCGAACGGCTGCTTGGTGATCGCGACCGGGCGAGGCCTCCAGTCGAGACCACCGTCGGTCATACTCCTTTTTTAGGGATGCCAGAATCAAGGTCGCTCTATCACGGAACGCCTAGTCCAACTGATGCTCTCCCGCGAAGCGGCGATCTTGATAGAATCCACGGAAGGGATACTAAATGGATATGCGAAAAAGTGTTGGAGTGATTCCCGTGAGCCTTGCGATCATCGTCTGTGCGATTCCACTACTGGCGCATCACGGAACCGCGGCTTCCTACGATCAGAAAAAGGTGCTTACCGTGAAAGGAACGGTGAGCGAGTTCCTATGGAGGAACCCGCACTGCGCGCTCTTCTTGGACGTAAAGGAGGAGAGCGGAAAGGTGGTGAACTACTCCATCGAGATGTTCAGCCCCAGTCTGATGGTGGGTCGCGGCTACACCAAGAACGTGCTCAAGCGCGGCGACGAGGTGACCATTGACGTCCATCCCTCCCTGGCCGGGACTCCCTCGGGCGAATGCCTGGGCTGTAGACTCCTAGTGAACGGCAAGGATCCGGCAGTCAAGCGGTAAAGCCATGCGGCATCGAATCCTATCCTTCACCGCCGCGGCTTTGGTTTTGCTACCGGCCGCGCACGCACAAACTCCCGATTTGAGCGGAGTCTTCACACGGTCCGGAGGGGGTGGTGCACGCAATCCGATGAGCGAATGGAGCGCCGAAGCTCTTCCCTTTACGCCCGACGGGCTGGCCCGGTTCAATGCCAACAAACCGGGGAAAGGGCCGCGGCAAGTCCCGCCCGCGTTGGGAAACGATCCACTCGGAGATTCCAATCCGCCCGGTCTGTATCGCACCCTCATTTACAACAGGCCATTTGAGATGGTGCAGACTCCCGGCAAAGTGGTGCAGCTCTTTGAGTGGGCCAAGATATGGCGGGTGATCTGGACAGATGGCCGCCCCATTCCTGACGACATTCCAGCCGGCCCGTACTGGTACGGATACTCGGTGGGCAAGTGGGAAGGGGATACCCTCGTTGTCCAGACGCTCGGTCTGGATGACCGGGCGTGGCTGGACGAATGGGGAACTCCTTTCAGTGATGACGCTCGCATTGAGGAGCGCTGGAAGCGCACCAGCCCGGACAAAATCGAATTGACGATCACCGTTCACGACCCCGCGACGTACGCCAAGGCCTGGACCAGCAATCCGATCGTTTATTCGGCCCAACGCAAGACAGAGGTCCTGGAAATGATCTTCGCTCCGATTGATGAGAAAGAGTTTAATAAGAGAGTCCGGGATCCCGCCGCGGGCGTCGGCAAGAAGTAACAGCCGTCGCCTCGGTATAGTCAACGTGGGCGAGCGAAGGCGCTTTGGTTCGCAAAGGCGGTTGCCTGCTCTCTGCCTTCGTCTGCGTATTGCCGGAATTTTTGGCTTGCTTCGATATCGTGGCACCTTCCTAGCAAGGCAGGGATTGCGCCGGCTCAATCGCCGGGATTTCGAGCGCGCAGGGCTTCACGCCAGCTCGGGCTACCGCAGACCGGGAAGGCTCGTGGCTCCGTACCGACAACGCCGGGGCGGCTATAATGCGCCCGAACCAAACCGCACGAACCGACCCTACAATTGGAGGTGTGGAGAGTCGAGCGATTGCCGAAGCGGTCTGTCGCAAGCCCAGATTTTTACCGTCAGCGTAATCGGTCGATTTCGGACCTAATGAAATCCTCTGGCTACGCCTTTGTTCGCCGAAACACCGGGCGGCAATAGGCGGTATCCGCATTTCGTCCTCTGGTCCGCGGAGAGGATGAGCCAGGGAGGTGATGGCGTCGTGGTTCTGGACGTCGCTTACCTCCTGTGTAAGCGCGGTGGATCCATCGCCGGAGTGAAGTCCCTATGGTACGCTTACTCGCTGTGGAGCCCTTCTTGAGAATGGATCCGGCGTTTGACTCCCTGGTCCCCGCCGGCACCCGAATTGAAAAACTTGCCGCGGGTTTTACTTTTACCGAAGGGCCGCTGTGGCGCCCGCAAGGAGCGCTTTGGTTTAGCGACGTGATCGGCAACGTCGTGCGTCAATGGAGCCCCGATGGAGCCGTTTTCGAAATTCTGCGTCCCGGCGGCTATGACGGAAACAGTCTGCCGGCTGGAGGGTTCAACGGCCCAAATGGAATGACGGCGGATCGGGATGGAGCGGTCGTCTTGTGCCAACACGGCAACCGCCGCATCGTGCGAATCACGGCCGACCGCAAGGTTTCCAACGTCGTTGACAGATACCAGGGAAAGCGGCTGAATAGCCCGAACGATCTGGTGTTCCACACTGACGGATCGCTATACTTCACCGACCCGCCTTACGGACTGCCACGGCAGGACGAAGATCCCGCCAAGGAACTCCCTTTCAACGGAGTCTACCGGTTTGCGGACGGCAAGCTGCAACTCATCATCGACGATCTGCACCGGCCCAACGGGTTAGCCTTCTCGCCCGACTACAAGACGCTCTATGTCGCCAACTCCGAGCGGCCCAAGATGTGGATGCGATACGATGTCGCAGCCGATGGCACTGTCCGCAATGGCCGTGTTTTTGCTGACGTGGACCACTCACAGGAGCCCGGCGTCCCGGATGGCATGAAGATAGACGCTCTGGGTAACATGTATGCCGCCGGGCCTGGCGGCGTTTGGATTTATTCGCCCGCGGGCATGCACCTGGGGACGATCAAGACTCCGGAAACGCCCGCCAATTGCGCCTGGGGAGACGACAGAAAGTCACTGTACATCACGGCAGTCACGGGGTTGTATCGAGTGAAACTTGCGGTTCCCGGGGCGCCGCCAGTCTATCAATGACTGAAGGAAGATAGGTTCATGATTCAAGTCCACGTCGACATGTCCGTCGACCCCGCGAAGGAAGCCGAGATGCTGCGGGACTTTCAGAACGATTTCAAGCCCGCCGCCGTGCAGTTCGCGGGATATATCGATGTCAAGATCGTGAAGCTTCGCAAAGCGTTCGTGGGTCGTGCCCCCGACGGCATCAATTACCGTTTCGTACTGAGCTATGAGAGCGAGGAACTGCGCCAGAAATGGATCGCGTCCGATATTCACCAGAAAGTCTGGGGCATGATCGAACAGACGCTGCGCAACAAGAACTACAACGTTTTGTTGTTCGACGAAGTATAAGGAGGTCCCATGAAGGCAACAACGCTGATCGTATTCGCAGCCGTTATCGGCGGCGCCGTACTGTCCCTTGCGCCTCTGCGCGCGCTAGAGCCTCTTGCGTCGCGAATTGTCCACACCGACTCCACAAAATACCGCCCGTCCACATCCGTGCACGGCGGAGCGGGAAAGATGGCATTCACGGCTCTTCTGGACTTTCACAGTCTGGACACGAACCTTCAGTTCCTGCACCGCGGTGTGATCGACCCGCATAGCGGAATCGGCCATCACTTCCACAACAATTGCGAAGAAATGTTCGTGATCCTGGACGGCGAGGCTCAGTTCACTGTCGACGGACGCACCTCTGTTCTCAAGGGTCCCGCAGGCGCGCCGGCACGGTTGGGCCACTCCCACGCCATCTACAACGCTACCGACAAGCCGGTGCAATGGATGAACATCAACGTTTCCCTTCTCAAGGGGCAGTACGACAACTTCGATCTTGGCGACAAACGGGAAGATGTGCCGCTCGACAAGACGCCGACGTTCATCAATATGAGCCTGGATCGAGCGCTGCTTCGAAACGTGAACTCCTTTCACGGAGGCAAAGGGACGGCGCAATACCGGCGGGCGCTCGGGCCCGACGTATTCGCCACGGCCTGGGCCTTTGTGGACCACATCGTGCTTCCTCCGGGAGCGTCGATCGGTCCGTTCTCATACCGCGGTATCGCGCAGTTCTACTATGTGATGGCAGGCCAAGGCAGCGTTTCCCTGGCGGGGCGCGGACAGGAATCCGCCGCCATTCGCACCGGCGATGCCATTCCGATTCAACTGAGCGAGGTCCATTCGATCGAGAACACTGGAACGGAGCCGCTGGAGTTGATGGCAGTCGGCGTCGCGCGCGACCTGCACAAAGAGATGGAGTCGACGGACGCCGGCCCTGGGCCGCGCAGGAACTAACCGATGCATAAGTTCGTATTGGGAATCGAACTTCTGATCATAGCGGCAACCGGGTCGGCGGCTTGGGGCCAGGCGCGGGCCGCCGGCAAGCAAATCTTCGACACCCGATGTGCGCGGTGCCACGGTCCGGAAGGCGGTGGCGGCGAACTTGGCCCGTCGATCGTGCGCGGAATCGCGTCGCGCTCCGATCAGGATTTGACGGCTTTCGTTACCACGGGCTCGCTTGGCCGCGGGATGCCCGCGTTTCCGCTCTCCTCCGAGGAGATGACGCCACTAGTGACGTTCCTACGCACGCTCGCGCCGGCCCCCGGGCGGGGTGGTCCTCCTGTGGTCCGGAAGACAGTGACCACGACGGACAAACGGACCATTAACGGAGTTGTGATCAACGAAAACTCGTTGGAGCTGCAGATGAGAACCGATGATGGCCGCGTTGTTCTGTTGCGGCCCACGGGTGACCGCTTTCGCACGGTAACTTCCGAAACCGACTGGCCTACGTATCACGGCGATGAGTCCGGGAATCGTTACAGCAAGCTTTCCCAGATCAACACGTCCAACGTACAGCGCCTGGCGCCGAAGTGGGTCTTCAATTTCCCGAACGCCGCGCGGCTGGAAGGGACTCCGATTGTGGCCGGCGGATTGATGTACGTCACCGCGGCCAATGAATGCTGGGCGCTCGATGCAGGTACCGGTCATGAAGTCTGGCACTTTCAGCAGCCCAGAACGCGCGGCCTGGTGGGGAACGCTTCCGGGGGCATCAATCGCGGCGTGTCCATTTCCGGCGATCGCCTCTTCATGGTCACCGATCACGCCCACATCATCGCTCTAAACCGCCATACCGGCCAGCTATTGTGGGACACCGAAATGGCGGATTGGCACCAGAACTATAACGCCACCTCGGCGCCTCTGGTGGCCGGAGGCGTGGTCATTTCGGGCACGGCCGGAGGCGACGAAGGCGCGCGCGGATTCATCGCCGCCTACGATCCTGCTACCGGCAAAGAGGTCTGGCGCTTCTGGACGGTGCCCCGCCCAGGCGAGCCGGGATCGGAAACCTGGATCGGCAAACAGATTGAGCATGCCGGCGCGGTTGCCTGGATGACCGGCTCTTACGATCCCGTGGCCGATCTCGTCTATTGGGCGACCGGAAACCCGGGCAACGATATGGTGGGCGACGAACGAGGCGGCGACAACCTGTACTCCAGTTCGGTGGTCGCGCTGGAAGGTAAGACCGGCAGGCTTCGCTGGTATTACCAGTTCACGCCGCACAATGTATGGGACTACGATGCTCAAGCGCCGTCCGTGCTCGTCGATGCGTCGTGGAAAGGCCAGCCGCGAAAGTTGCTGTTGCACGCCGATCGCAACGGCTTCTTTTACGTGTTTGACCGCTTGAACGGAGAACTCCTGCTGGCCAAAGCTTTCGTCGACAAGTTGACGTGGGCGAAAGAAATCGGGCCGGATAAACGTCCTGTGGTGAATCCGAACCAGGACCCCACCACGGAGGGCACCCGGGTTTGCCCAAGTCTGGAGGGCGCCACCAACTGGTATTCGACTTCCTTTAACCCCAGCACTGGTCTCTATTATGTCCAGACCCTTGAAGACTGCGCGACGTTCACGAAACGAGATGTTCCGTGGAAGGCCGGTTCCGGCTACATGGGCGGCACGTGGCGTCGCGAGCCCGGGCAACAGATCCTGCGGGCGTTCGATATCGCGACGGGTACTCCCCGCTGGGAGTTGCCGCAAACAGGCCCGGCCAATTCCTGGGGCGGTGTCCTGTCGACAGCGGGCGGCGTGGTCCTGTTCGGAGAAGATGGAGGGCTGTTTACAGCGGTCGAAGCCAAGAGCGGAAAGCGACTGTGGCAGTGGCCTGCCGGCCAGGTATGGCGATCCTCTCCCATGACCTACATGTTCGACGGCAAACAATACGTCGCCACCGCGGTGGGCTCGAACATTATGGCGTTCGGCCTGGTGCCGTAGGGATCCAGGCTAGTCGTCATCAGGTACGGCCCACGCGCGCCAGTTTCTAGCCGTCGCAGGGATGCCCCTTATACTGGTGAAAAAGGCCACCTGCCCGTGGGGATCAGGGAATATTGGTGCACGGAGAACGAAAAAGACGCGAAACATATGGTTGGCAAATAGAAGCCTCGATGAAACAAATAATGAGACGAACCGTGATCGCAGGAGGGTTGCTGCTGGGATGCGGGGTGGTGACCTACACAGCAGCACAATCCGTCGCCGAATTGCCTGCGGGCGCGGAATGGCGCAGCTATGCATCGGATTCGTTCAGCACGAAGTATTCGCCGCTGGATCAGATCAACGCGGACAACGTGAGCAGGTTGCGCATCGCGTGGCGGTGGAAGTCGAACAACTTTGGGCCGCGCAATGAAGGCAACATGGAGACGACGCCGTTGATGATCGGCGGCCGGCTGTACTTCACAGCGGGGCAGCGGCGTGCGGTGATCGCCGCGGATGCGGAGACGGGCGAGACGTTGTGGATGTACCGGCTGGAAGAGGGCGAGCGCGCGAGCCTGTTCCCGCGGCCTTACAATCGCGGGGTCACATACTGGAAAGACGGGAACGGCGAGGAGCGCATTTACGCGGTCACCGCGGGCTACCACCTGGTGGCTCTCGATGCGAAGACTGGCGTGCCAGTACCGTCATTCGGCGCCAAAGGTATCGTCGATCTGTACGACGGGCTGGAGCGCGTAAAACCCGGCGAGATTGGCGCAACGTCGCCGCCGATCATCGTCAAGGACGTGATCATCGTCGGTGCGGCCCTCAAGAACGGCACCTCGCCGGCGTCGAAGACGAATGTTCCGGCCGATATACGCGGCTTCGATGTGCGCACGGGCAAGCGGCTGTGGACGTTCCATACGATTCCGCGCGCAGGCGAGTTCGGCAATGAGACCTGGAAGGACGGGTCTTGGGAGTACACGGGCAACACGGGTGTTTGGGCGCCGATGAGCGCCGATGAGGAGCTTGGCTACGTGTATCTGCCCGTGGAATCGCCAACGGGCGACTTCTATGGTGGCGAGCGGCCGGGCGATGGGTTGTTCGGCGAGAGCCTGGTATGCCTGGATGCTAAGACCGGAAAGCGCGTATGGCACTTCCAGTTCATTCATCACGGGCTGTGGGACTGGGATCTTCCTGCCGCACCGAACTTGCTGGACATTACCGTCGATGGCAAGAAGATCAAGGCCGTCGCGCAGGTAACCAAGCAGGGCTTCGTCTACACGTTCGATCGGGTGACGGGTCAGCCTGTGTGGCCGATTGAGGAGCGGCCCGTCCCGCAGTCGGATATTCCGGGCGAGAAGACGTCGGCTACGCAGCGGTTCCCGACGAAGCCTCCGGCGTTCGAGATGCAGGGGACGTCGCTTGATATCTTGAATGACCTGACGCCGGCGTTGAAGACCGAGTCGGAGAAGATCGCATCGCGCTACCGGTTGGGTCCGCTGTTCACGCCCCCGATGGTGCAAGACACGGGCGGGAAGACCGGCGTGCTGATGTTGCCTTCGGTGAACGGCGGCGCCGATTGGGAGGGTGCGGCAGTGGATCCGGAAACAGGCGTGCTCTACGTGGGTTCGGTGACGGATCCGTGGGTGCTGGCGATGCAGCCCGCCGGCAACCGGTCAGACATGCGGTATATCGGCGGGCGCGCGGGTGGGCGTCCGGAGCTTCCGCTGGGTTTGCCGCTGGTACGTCCGCCATGGGGACGGATCACGGCTATCGACATGAACAAGGGCGAGTTCCTGTGGCAGAAGGCGAACGGTCCCGCGCCCGATGTGTATCGCAATAACCCGGCGGTGAAGGGGATCGATTTGAGCGAAGCGGGGAATCCGGCGCCGGCGATGCTGTTGGTGACTAGGACGCTGCTGTTCGCCGGCGAAGGTTCGGGCTTGTTAAATGGTGCTCCGAATGGCGGTGGTCCGGCGTTCCGCGCGATCGACAAAAAGACCGGCAAGATACTGCACGAACTGAAGCTGAACGGCGTCACGTCGGGCGCGCCCATGACTTACCTGTGGAGGGGCAAGCAGTACATCGTGATCGCGACGACGAATCGTACCGAGGGCGCGGAGCTAGTGGCGCTCACGTTGGGGAATTAACATTTTCGGTACGCGGACTCGAGCACGAGACACGACCGGTGTTGCTGTCGGGCGATTTGTATCACTATCCCGAAGAGATGACCTACAAGCGAATCCCGTCCTTCGATTTCGATATGGAACAGACCGCCAAGAGCCGAGCCATGATCGAGGAGTTCGTCAAGAAGAATAACGCCCGGTTATGGATCTAGCACGACTACACCACTGGCATGAAACGCAAGATTGCACCTGAATTTTACGAGTAGGTCGCGCATCCTTGCACCGCCTGCCACCACTGGCTGTTCTGCCGCGTGAGGCTCAGCGGGCGGGCAGAAGTGGGGCACGGTCCGGTGGTAACTGCTGATCCGCCGTGATGAGCATGATTCCCGCCAGCACGTAATCGCCTATACTGACGGCCACCTCCAGAGTGCCTTGGCGCCCGAACAGCTTGACCGCGTGCGCATAGAGTTCAGAGTCGAGCTTGTGATTGCGCAAGATTTGGCGGCCCATCTGAATGACCACCGTCTCGTCCTCGGGTAGTCCCACAAGCGGGCGGTTGAACTTGATCGCGTCGACGGCCTTCTGGCTGACGCCGAACTGCAGCGCCGCAGCCTCATGCCCGGACCACTCGTATTGCTGCTCGATTTCCCAGGCGCCAATGATGGCGCACAGTTCGAACAGGCGGCGTCCGATGACGCTTTCGCTGCGCAGGTAGCGATTGAGACGATCGATCGGTTCGGCGGTGCCCGGGCTATACAGCGACACGCCTCCCGGTCCGCGCAACGGCACCTGCCGGGGCGCGGTGCCCACCACGTAATCGTAAGCGGCGCGATCGGCGTCTGTCTTCATTGCCGCGCGTTCGACGATCGGGAACCGCGACATCGACACAGGATCGATGTCGGCGGGAAATTTCGGGGTCTGGGCGACCGCCAGGCCGGCAAACCCGGCGAACACGACGAGACTCAATGACTGTGACAAAGATCCCTCCCTCACTTCTTGCGAGCTGACCCGTTCCTTAAGGAAGCGCGAATACAAATACCATTGCTGGTGTTGCCCGGCCTCAACTCCTCCGGCCGACGGCGTGATCTTCAACGGCTCGATCGATCGGTACTTCCGCGCGTACGACGACCGGACCGGCAAACTGCTCTGGGAGACGCGCCTGACCGATATGCCAAGCAACGCTCCGATTTCGTATAGGGTGAACGGAAAGCAGTATATCGCGATCGGCGTGGGTAACGGCGGCGCGCAGGCGACGGGGTTCACGCCACTCGTGCGGGAAATCCAGAACGTCGACCTGCTCCGGGGCTGTGGGTGTTCCAACTGCCGTGATCGGAGGTGTTTCGCCGCACCCAGCCGTTACTGCTTCAGGTGTGTGCGGGATAGTCTGGCAATCAACTGGCTTTAGCGCTCTTCTCCCGGTGGCGGTGCGTTAGGATTGATCGGGGCACCGCCGCGCCCTTGCGGCACATAGCCATCGTTCGATTTACCGTTCTGAAAGAACCTCGCATCGTAACTGTGAGGGCCGGTCGCATAGGCAGCGGAGGCCTGTCCAAAAATCTTGCCTGCCCGGATCACGTCGTCATGAACTTTCCTGACCAGTTCCCAATACCGGTCATCCGTCTGCGAAAAGCCGGAAAAAACGCTCAGATCCGCATTCCCGATGATCACTACGTCGACGCCCGGCACTGAGGCGATGTCATACGCGTTGGCCACACCCGTGGGCGTCTCAATCATCACCACGACAAGCATATTGTCGTTGACCGTCTTCGAGTAGTTGTTACCCCAGATCCGCGCGGCCTGACCCGCGCCGGTGCTGCGCCGCGCGACCGGCGGATATCGCGACCATTTAGCCGCTTCCCGAGCCCGATCCACATCGTCCACTGTCGGCACGATCACGCCCAGGCATCCAATATCCGTCGTGTGCTGGATGCGCATCTCCTGAGCGTCCGGCAGGCGGATCATGGGTATGGCAGCCACATGGGGACAGGCCGCAATCATCGCCTCTATATCCCTGAATTCCAGTGTACTGTGCTGCATTTCAAACCACGTGAAGTCGTAATGTTTTGCCTTCTCGCAGTAACCCGCCGGGTCCACGGTCGATTGCGTGAAGCTGAATACCTGCTGCCCGGCCAGCAATTTCTCTTTAGCTGTGTTGTACAGCTTGCCTGGAGGCAACGTGGGAAGCGCATTCCCTCCGCGCCCACCACGGCCAGCACCGCCTGGGGTGCCCGTCGCAGCCGGAGTTGGACCGCCCCGATCAGGAGCGCCTTGTTGGGCGAACGCAGCCACGGCTGAAAATACAGCGAAGGCTGCCGCTACCGCCCGAACTGTGTTGCGCCCGGATAACGTCAAGGGATGAGAAACGATCATGGTTTGACCGAAGACCTCGCAGCAGAAATGCTAGCACAAAGTCGACACGCCGCAATAAGTCGACTCGTTAGCTTTTGGCAGCGGGCACCACGTTTCCCGGCGCTGACCAGCCAATCTCCGGATAGCACCGATTGAGATGCAGCGCTATACACTTAATAGCTATGCGGAACTGTGTTCTTTCGACATTTCTTCTCACGGTTCTTCCCGGCTTCTCTTGGCCCAACAGCCCTGAATCTCCAAGGACACGAACTTTTATAGCGGGACACCGGAACTCCAGGCACGCATCGCGCGATTCACCGCGCAGCCTGCAACCTCTAAAGCGGGGCAAGCAGTACAGCTTGAGTGGGTGGTCGAAAACCCGATCGGCGTCTCGTTCGAGCCTGGAATTGGGGCTGTCCTGGCTCGGGCGAGCAGAGAGGTGACCCCCCGGCAGACCACGACGTATGTCCTGACGGTCCATGGCCCCCGTGACCACACGCAGGAAGTGACGGTCACGATTCCGGGCACCGCCCCGCTGAAAGCAGTGACCCCGGTGGGTAATCCCCAAAATGCCGGACGGGAAGCCGAACCTCTCCGGAGTTTATAACATGATCTTCCCGGGCAGTTTCTTCCCGGGAGGCGCTCCCATGAACATTTCAAATACGCCTGGTCCGCTCGAAACGACACCTGTGTTGAAGGCCGGTGCGGAGAAGTTTAGAGTCGTGCGCGGGCCCAATGATGCCGGCCCGTCCGCAGATTGCCACGCTCCGGGAGTTCCCCAGGCCATGTTTTCGCCCTACCAGTGGCAGATCGTGCAGGGGCTCGATCATGTGGTCGTGCTGTACGAATATCCCGGCGCGTTCCGAGTGATTCCGAAGCACGGCGGCCCGCACCAGTCGGACTTGGATCCGACCTGGTATGGGGACTTCGATTGGGCATTGGGAAGGCGACACGCTGGTGGTCGACACCGTGGGCTTTAACGACAAGACAGAACTTCCTGGCGGATACCGGCACACCAAGGCACTGCATGTGGTGGAACGGTTTCGGCGGGTGACGTTCGACCATCTCGACTATCAAGCCACAATCGAAGATCCGAGCGTATTCGAGAAGCCCTGGATGGTGCATCGAACCCTGCCACTCCGAACGGACTTAGAGCGGGTGGAAGAATTCGTCTGCGAGAATAATCGGGATTATTCAGGCTTGTTCAAGAAGTGATTCGTAAGCGACGGCGGATGCGCTGACCACCTTGCAACCTGGTTAAAGTCAGTCATAACGACGCCGGCGTCGTGAAATTCCAGTCGCAGGCGCTCCGCCTTCGCATCTGCGCTGTTGGGAAAATCCCGGCGCCACTCATCGAGATTCGATCGCCCGCTTATAACGGCCCGTTCGGAGGTAGATCCGCGAAAGCAGCTTGTGGCCTCGGAACTTCGTGGGCACGTCGGATGATTTGCCGCACCATCTTCTCTGCGGCATCATTCTGGTTCAAGGCATTGGCGCCCGAAGCTACTGACCTGATGGTATTCCTCCGCCACCCAGTGAATCACTGCTCACACCGGGCCGGGTCCATACCATCAGGTCAGTCCGAATCCAGATTCTCATCCTGGAATTCCCGGTAGTCCCAACGATTGTACAGTAGGCACCTGGCCTCACTCGAATAACGAATCGTGATCAATTCAGAGGCATTTTGAATTGTTCCCGAAGGCGCGTGCGAGGTTGGAAGTATAGCGTACGAAAATGGATCTTCGCGAGGTTCGCCACTCGGGCGGCCTCTCCAGGCAACCGCCGCTGGGAACAAGATTTGAGTCGTATCGAACGATAAGAATTCAGTATTGGAGCTTTTAGCGAGCTTCCAATATACTCTCCCTAGTCCGAGTACGGGTGCCAGGGTCAATTTTACTGGCTATTCAGCAATCGATTCGCATACTACCTGTCGCCGCAGTTGCGACCGCACTTAAGAATTCCGGGAGGATCCTTATGCTTCTTCGACTGGCGGTGATAGGAATCGTTCTGGGAGCGGTAGCGCTGGCCCAAACCGATCGCGGAACGCTTACTGGTGTAATTACGGATCCAGCAGGTGCCGTAGTCCCGAACGCGGCGATCGAGTTGCGTGGGGTGGAGACAGGAACGGTATACCCGGCGGTGACTTCGGCCACCGGCAATTATACTTTTTCTCAATTGCCTGTTGGAACGTACGAGCTTTCAGTCGCGCTTCCCGGGTTCAAGAAGTTGAATCGGAGCAACATTAGAATTCAGAGCTCGCAGGTTATTCCTCTCAACGTTGTGCTTGAAGTCGGCTCGGCCACCGAATCGGTAACCGTAACGGCCGAGGTGACCCTCCTTCGAACGGACAGTTCGGATGTGTCGGCTAATGTGGCCACGGACCGCCTTACTTCGCTGCCGATTCTGCCGATCGGCAACGGGAACTCCAGTAGCCACGGGGTCCGCACTCCGCAAGCGGTGGCCAATTTGATACCCGGAACCTACTTCGCGGCGAGTTCGAACATTCGGGTAAATGGATCTCCCTCAAATACCGAATCGGTGCGCGTGGAAGGTCAGGATGCAACTGTGAATGTGGCCGGGGCGAACTTCCAATCCCACGCGCAGCCGAGCGTCGATGCCCTTGAAGAAATCGCAGTACAATCTTCGAACTATGCAGCCGAGTACGGGCAGGCCGGTTCAGGCGTTTTCAGCTACACCGTGCGCTCGGGCACGAACCAATTCCACGGGTCTGCCTACGATTACTTTTCAAACGAGTTCCTCAACGCTTCACTAGCCTATACGGGGGTCCGGCCGAAGACGCGCCGAAACGACTACGGGTTCAACATCGGTGGTCCCATCTGGTTTCCCAAAATTTACAACGGGCGAAATAAGACGTTCTTCTTTTTCAATTACGAGGCGTTTCGCGAGAAGGGCATCATCACCACGCAGAATCCCACGGTGCCGACAAGCCTGTACGCGCAAGGTAATTTTTCTCAGGCGCTGAACCGAAACTCCCTCCCGATTAGCGCAACAGGGGGCCGATTGCTAGACAGCACGGGCAGGACTGTGATTGACGGGCAGATCTTCGATCCGACAACCACGCGGGTCGGCTCCGATGGCTACAGGATTCGCGATCCTTTCGTCGGCAATATCATTCCTAAGACTTCATTCGATCCTTCGGCGGCCAGAGTCCTTGCGCTCATCCCCGCACCAACCAGGAGTGGGTTGGTCAACAATTACAACAATCCCTTTCCGACGGACCGCAAGACCCCCATCCCAGCTCTAAAGATCGATCATAGTTTCAGCGCCAAAGCAAAGATTTCGGGGTATTGGTCTGACACCAGTACTGGCGTCGTCCTTTGCACTCCGCTGTGCTCAAGCGTCGGTCTGCCGCAGCCGATTGACACGACCTCAAGCACGTATATCAGTTCCAACACGGAGCGCATAAATTTCGATTACACCCTGTCGCCAACGACACTATTGCACCTCGGCGGGGGCTTCCAGTCCACCGAATTCAAGTATGAACCGCCCGTCAAGAGCTACGACGTCTTCAAGGAACTAGGCATCAAGGGCGCAACGCGACCGCCGCAGGACGAGCGCTTTCCGCGATTCAATCCGATGACTGGCGGGAACAACTCGGGCGGGATGAGCGGCATGGGCCCGATTACGCAAAACTTGGTGACGGAGCTAAAGCCGACGTTCAACGCATCGCTCACGATGGTGAAGGGTCAACACACCTACAAATTTGGCGCCGAGGCACGCACTGAGGGCTATATCCAAACTCCCTACGAAAACAACTCAGGGTCGTTGACATTCAGCGCCGACCAGACCGCAAACCCCTGGTATAACGATGCCGGCATCACTTTGACCAATGGAAGCACCGGTTTTCCATTTGCCAGCTTCCTGCTGGGAAGCGTGAACCAGGTTACAGTGGCAGCTCCCGCAAAGGTACGCGGCGGCCGATTCTTCATGGGAGCCTTCGCACAAGATACCTGGAAAATTAGCCGCAAGTTGACGCTCGATTATGGCCTGCGCTACGACTACTTGACATATTCCCGCGAACAATACGGCCGCACGCCGGATTTTTCCGCCACCACTCCGAATTCCACCGCCGCCGGCCGGCTGGGCGCTTCGATCTTTGAAGGGGATGGTCCAGGTCGTTGCGGCTGTTCCTTCGCCAAAAACTACCCCTTCGCTTTCGGTCCCCGGTTGGGTGTCGCGTATCAGATCAATGCAAAAACCGTGTTCCGCGCGGGTTTTGGCGTCGTCTATTCGTCAAGCCCCGGCGGAAGCCAGGGCGTTTCAGGCGCCTCGCAGACGGCTAATGCTCCTGGCTTTGGGGATCCTGCGTTTACCCTAAGTGATGGGTATCCTGTTTCGCCAGTGTGGCCGGATCTTCGCGCAAATCTGTTCCCGGATCCGCGAACGTTTGCGGGACAACCAAATCTCGTGGACCAGAACGCCGGACGTCCAGCACGTCAGGTTCAGTGGTCGGCCGGGTTCCAGCGGGAAATCGCTCGCAACCTTGTGGTCGATGCATCTTACGTTGCCAATCGAGGCGCGTGGTGGCAAACCAGCGCCCTGAATCAGTACAACGGCCTGCAGCCGGACATTCTCAAACAGGTTTACGGCCTCGACATCACCAATGCCGCAGATCGCACGATTCTTGCGGCCCAGGTAGGACAGCCCGCCGCTGGCCGCTTCCAAAACAAGGTGCCCTTCCCAGGATTCCCGACCACATTCAGCGTCGCCCGATCGCTATTGCCTTATCCGCAATTCGCGAATTCGGCCAGCATCACCAGTGCGGGACCGCTGGGCAAGACCTGGTACGATTCCTTGCAAACGAAGGTCACCAAGCGCCTCTCACACGGCCTCGACGTCACCTATAGCTTCACGTGGTCGAAGGAGCTTCAACTGGGTGTGGAAAGCGACACTGGCGGAGGGGCCGGAGAAATCAACGACGTTTTCAATCGCAACACCAATAAGACCTTCTCAAGCTTTTCCCGGCCCCTCTGGAACGTTCTCGCGTTGAACTATACCGTACCGAAAGTAAAGGTTCATCGTTACGCGGATTACCTTCTCAGCGAGTGGACCCTTGGGACGGTGTTGCAGTATGGCAGCGGTCAACCCATTCTTGTTCCTGGCACTGCCGTCATCAACAACGCGGCCGCGCTGCTACGCGGCACGCACGCAGAGCGAGTTTCCGGACAGCCTTTATTTCTGGCGGACTTGAACTGCCATTGCTTCGACCCCGCCACGACCCAGGTGCTCAATCCCAAGGCGTGGACGGACCCGGTAGCGGGGACCTTCGCAACGGGCCCCGTCTTCTACAACGATTACCGTTACCAACGCCGTCCAAAGGAGACTCTGAGTTTCGGTCGCGTCTTCAGCATTCGCGAAAATGTAAAGTTTCAGCTTCGCGCCGAATTTACGAATCCGTTTAACCGGACACAAGTTCCCAATCCGGTGAGCAGCAGTTATGCCACAGGTATCACGTCGCAAGTGGGCTTAAACGGAAACAGGGTGAATGCTGGCGGATTCGGCGCGATTGCCACTCAACCCGCATCAGCGGTGATCGGTGAGCGGAGTGGGCTGCTCGTGGGCCGCTTAACTTTCTAATTCTACGGGGTATTCTTACCCAAGGAGGGCAACATCAAGCCCAGGTGCTGCACGCTGGGGAACTATCTGACCGCGACCGGCATGAGAGGTCGATAACTGTGCCCTATCATTCCAGAAGAATAAACGATTGTTACCATCGCTTGGATTTGGATAGACTTACAGCTGAAAGCTGTGTGCTTCGGGGATAGATGTTCTAATGCCCATTTTTGAGTATGAGTGCCTCGAATGTGAACAGCAGTTTGAGCACCTCGAACGGGCGAGTAGTCCCCGAACTGTATGCCCATCTTGCGGGGCGGAGCGCGTGCAGCGCCTGGTGTCGATCTGCGCGGTCAGCTCACAGTCCAGCCGCGCGGCAAACCTGAGCGCG
>JAICXC010000027.1 GCA_025980665.1 Bryobacteraceae bacterium | reverse complement strand
TCCAATTCCAAGTGGATCCGGAATGGTGCAGGAGTTTGAGATCGCTGAGGAAGCGGCACAGATCGCCCGTATCGTGCTGGCCGAATTTTTCGCCGTCGCGAATGGGCAGCTCGAAGGCGGCGCATTTCAGGTGGCTGAGCAAGATTTCAAGATTATCCGGATTGATGTAGGCGTGCTCGGACGGCCGGTCGAAGAAATACTCGGGATGTTCGATGATGTATTGATCGAGCGGTGCGCTCGAAGCCACCAGCACTGCGAGAGATGCGGTCTGGCGGCGGCCCGCGCGGCCGGCACGCTGCCAGGTGGATGCGATGGTCCCCGGGTATCCGGCCATTACCACGGCATCCAGCGAGCCAATATCGATACCCAGTTCTAGTGCGTTGGTAGCTACCACTGCGCGAATGTCGCCATCGCGCAACTGGCTCTCGATCTCGCGGCGTTCTTTGGGAAGATATCCGCCGCGATAGCCCCGGACGCCTGAATAGTCGTCCTTGAGATATGTGAGCAGAATTTCGGTCGCCAGGCGGCTGTTGGCGAATACCAGAGTCTGTTGGCCGCGGTCGAGAAGCTCGCGCGCCATGCGTCGCGTCTCATTCAGATAGCTGCGTCGAATCCCCAGCGCCTTGTTCACCACCGGCGGGTTGTAGAACACGACGTATTTGTCGCCGGAAGGCGCTCCGTTACGTTCCACCAATTCGAAGGGAAGCCCGGTAAGCGCCTCGGCCAGTTCCTTGGGGTTGGCGATGGTGGCCGAGCAGCAGATGAATTGCGGAGACGATCCATAGAACTCGCACACGCGTTTCAGACGGCGCAGAAGGTTCGCGAGATGGCTGCCGTAGACGCCCCGATAGTAGTGCAGCTCATCGATCACCACATAGCGCAGGTTTTCGAACGCCTTGGCCCACTTCGTGTGGTGCGGAAGCACGCCCGAGTGAAGCATGTCCGGATTGGTAAAGACGACGTTGGCGCGCTCGCGGATGGCTCGGCGCGCGTCCTGTGGGGTGTCGCCGTCATAAGTGAAAGCGCGAAGATCCGAACCCATGGCATCCACAGCCTTCTGAAACTCGACCAGTTGATCCCCCGCGAGAGCCTTGGTCGGGAACAGATACATCGCCCGGGCGTTGGGATCGGCCAGAAGCCCATTCAGCACTGGCAGGTTGTAGCACAGAGTCTTGCCGCTGGCGGTGGGCGTAACAATCACGGTGTTGCGACCTGCAGCCGCCTGCGAGAAGGCTTCGGCCTGGTGCGTGTAAAGACGATCGATTCCCCGGGCGACCAAGGCTTTTTGCAGAACCGGCGCCAGCGTTTCGGGGAACTCAGCGAGTTCGCCCGGCCGGGCGGGCTGGCGGCGAACCGCGCGAACGGGAGAATCAGGATCGGCCATCCATTGCTGGAAGCGCTCAATCGCTCCGGAAAGGCCGCTTTGTCGCGCGAGGATTCTTTCTTGGGCCGGTTCGGGGAAACCGAGAGTGAGGTTCATTCTTCGCCCTGTCTTCGCTAGTCTAGCGCAGGGTGAAAGAAAAAACTAGGCTATGTCGCGCAGAAACTCGTAGCGTTCCAAGGTGGCCGCAAAGGCCGACTCAGAATCTCCACGGAGTACCTTGCCGACACAACGCAGACGAACTTCCTTGCGAGCGCCAGGGGTGCGCGGCAGCGTGATGACATACTCAATCGATTCGCCCAATGGAAGCTTACCTTCGGCAGTGAAGAAGACACCCGCCGAACTCACGTTCTTGGTCTCGCCACGCACGGTCATAGGAGATCCGTTGCGGACCACTTCAAACGGCAACCGCAGTTCGAAGCGCTGGTGTTTTCTCTGTTCGATCATGATCTTTATCGACTCTAAGCCTTAGTCTCTCTAAGGTCAATAGCCATTAGCTCAGGTAAAGCCCTTACTGTATTAGTACTTCTACGGTTTAGGTCCAGAGGTTTTGGCAAAGGGCTGCTCAAAAGGGAGTGTGGGAAAATGAAGATCGCTTGTTAAAAAGCATCACCGTGCACGGGGCACGGCAGCACAACCTTAAGAATATCGACGTCGAAATTCCGCGAAATACCTTCACGGTGATCACGGGCTTGAGTGGCTCAGGCAAGTCTTCCCTGGCGTTCGACACCATCTATGCGGAAGGCCAGCGGCGCTATGTAGAGACGCTGTCGCCCTATGCGCGGCAGTTTCTGGACCAGATGGAACGCCCGGAAGTGGATTCCATCGACGGTCTGAGCCCGGCAATCTCGATCGAGCAAAAAACCACCAGCCGGAGTCCCCGTTCGACGGTGGGAACTATTACAGAGATATACGACTACCTTCGCGTCTTATATGCCGCCATCGGAATACCGCACTGTCCTCAATGCGGTATCGAAATCTCGCGGCAATCTACCGATCAAATCCTGGAGCAGGTTCTCGCGCTAGGGTCTCAAGAGCGGGTGATGATCCTGGCCCCGATTGTCCGGGGACGCAAGGGCGAGTACAAGAAAGAGCTGGATAAACTCGCCCGTCAAGGTTTCGTGCGCGCACGTATCGACGGGGTTCTGCGTCAGCTAGACGAAGAGATCACGCTAGACCGGCGCAAGAACCACACCATCGAGGTCGTGGTGGACAGGCTCCTAATCAAGCCGGAAATCGAGAAACGCCTGGAAGCATCCATCGTGACCGCCACGAAGCTCGCGGGCGGATTGGTGCTGGTCGCGGTGGTGAATGGTCCCGAGCGGCTGTATTCGAGTAAGCTGGCCTGCCCTGATTGTGGCTCGAGCGTGCCGCAATTGGAGCCGCGGTCCTTTTCCTTTAATAGCCCATTTGGAGCATGTGAAACCTGTAATGGGTTGGGGAATCGCTGGACCTTCGATCCGGTGAAGGTGATCGTGGATCCTTCGCGACCCTTAATGGATGGCGGGTTGGGCCCCGGGGGCGGGCATAGCTATGTGCTCCACGCGATCAATGCGCTGGCCACACAGCTGAAGATCCCGATCCAGAAACCGTTCGAAGATCTTACGCATAAGCAGCAGACCATGCTGATGGAAGGCGCGCCGGGAAAACCCGGGGTCCTGGGAATTCTCGACAAGTTCTACAAGAAAGAAATCGCGAGTGAAGCCTATCACGATTGGTTCATGGGCTACATGTCACCGCACACCTGCGAGGATTGCGGCGGTCACCGTCTGAAGCCATCGAGCCTTGCGGTGAAGGTGAAAGATCGAACCATTGGCGAGCTGACGCGGATGTCCATCCGGCAGGCGCTCGATACCGTCAAAAGCTGGAATTTCACGGGGCGCGAGAAACTCATCGGCGGCAGGCCCGCGGATGAAATCCGCGACCGGTTGGAGTTTCTGATGGAAGTTGGTCTGGAATACCTTAGCCTGGAGCGTTCGGCGGCGACGCTTTCGGGCGGCGAGGCGCAACGCATCCGGCTGGCGACGCAGATCGGCTCGCGGCTGCGCGGCGTGCTGTACGTCCTGGACGAACCGTCGATCGGTCTGCATCCGCGCGATAACGATCGGCTGCTGAATTCGTTGAGCAAATTGCGCGACTTGGGGAATACGGTTTTGGTCGTGGAGCACGATGCCGACACCATCGAGCGCGCCGATTATGTGATCGATCTGGGACCGGGCGCAGGACGCCTGGGCGGCGAACTGGTGGCACAAGGCACGCCGCCTGAGATCGCCAGGAATCCGAATTCACTCACCGGCCAGTACCTTACGGGAACGCGCGTCATCAGCACACCCGAGAAGCGACGCAAAAGTAGCGCCGGGAGCATAATCATCAAGGGCGCGACGGAACACAATCTGCGAAATATCGACGTAGAGTTTCCGCTGGGCCTGTTCATTCTGGTGACGGGTGTGTCGGGCAGCGGAAAATCGACGTTAATCAACGACATCCTGTATCGCGCCGCGGCCAAAGTCGTCTACGGGTCGCGCGCTGAGCCCGGCGCGCATGCGTCGATCAGCGGCCTGGATTTGATCGACAAGGTGATCGAGATCGATCAAGCTCCCATCGGCCGGACGCCGCGATCGAATCCAGCGACATACACGCAGGTGTTTACGCTGATCCGCGATTTGTTCGCACGGCTGCCGGAATCCCGCGAACGCGGTTACAAGCCCGGCCGGTTCAGCTTCAATGTCAAGGGCGGACGATGCGAGGCATGCCAGGGAGACGGGCTGAAGCGCATCGAGATGAATTTCCTGCCGGATGTCTACGTTACTTGCGATGTGTGCCGGGGCCGGCGCTACAATCACGAAACATTGCAGGTGAAATACAAGGGCTATTCCATCGCGGATTTGCTCGAAATGCCCGTGGAAGAAGCGCTGAGGATTCTGGAGAATATTCCGCAGATCAAAGCCAAACTGGAAACGCTGGTGCGTGTCGGCTTGGGGTATCTGCATCTGGGTCAGTCTTCGACCACTCTCTCGGGTGGAGAAGCCCAGCGCATCAAGCTGGCGAAAGAGCTCAGCAAACGGCAGACCGGCAAGACCCTCTATATTCTGGATGAGCCGACTACCGGTCTGCACTTCGAGGACATCAACAAACTTCTCCAGGTGCTCCAGACACTGGTGGACTTGGGCAATACCGTCGTCGTGATCGAACATCAACTGGACGTAATCAAGGCGGCCGATTGGATCATCGATCTGGGACCCGAAGGGGGCGAGCGAGGTGGGACCGTCGTGGCATTTGGAACTCCGGAACAGATTGTGCGAAATAACAAGAGTTACACGGCTCAGGCGTTGCGCAAGATGCTCGCCAAAGGACGCGCGGCGTGAGTAAGTACTCCGAAAAGCCGCTTTCCTTCGACGGGTTGAAGACCATACCGATCGTCGAGCGTGGTGGCAAAGTGCGCATCGACCAGTTCGCGCGACTGTTCCAGAAAGGCGGCGGCGTCCAGCAGTTGGTGGATTCGTTGCCGGACATTCTCGCGGGCCAAGCGTTTCGCGGCATCTTAGACGCGCTGAAAAGAGCCCGATCTGAATCACGCGCGATTCTGTGGGGCATCGGCGGCCACGTCATCAAATGCGGCCTCGGCGACGTGCTGCTGGACCTGATGCGGCGCGGCTGGGTGACCGGCTTCGTGATGAATGGCGCGGCATCGATTCATGATTTCGAGATCGCCATCGCGGGCCAAACCAGCGAGGACGTGGAATCTGTTTTGCCCGATGGAAGGTTCGGCGCGGCTGAAGAAACGGGTCGCGAGATGAATGTGGCGATCGCCGAAGGGAATCGCCAGGAACTTGGAATGGGCGAGGCTCTCGGTAGGCATCTGGAAAAACTGGCAAAGCCAGAGTTCGCGCCGCACAGTGTGCTGCTGGCCGCCTACAAGGCGGCCCTACCGGTGACAGTTCACGTGGCGATCGGCACCGACACCCCGCATACGCATCCGTGCGCCGATGCGGGAGCCATCGGGGAGACGACGCATCGCGATTTTCGACTGCTGTGCTCGCTGGTTCGCGGGCTCGACAATGGCGGCGTTTACCTTAACCTCGGATCTGCAGTGGTGCTGCCCGAAGTGTTTCTCAAGGCGGTATCAGTGGTGCGCAACTTGGGGTACCCGTTGGCGAATTTCACGACCGTGAATTTCGATTTCATCCAGCATTACCGGCCCAAAGTAAACGTAGTGGAACGTCCGCACGCCCGTTCAGGCGGACACGGATTCGCGATTATCGGCCACCACGAGCTGATGATTCCGCTGCTGGCGGCGGCGCTAGTAGAATTAAGCTGATCACATAGAGGATGACACCTTCCCGCGACAGCCGGGCGTTTTGGGGCTTCGAGGACCTGGCGCTTTTTCTGGGGGCGGTTCTTCCCGCCTGGCTGGTGGGGATGCTGTTGATCCGGTTCGGGCGGGCGATGGCGCCGGGCGCGTTTTCGAACAATGCAGTCCGGGCGCTGGCGTTTCAAAGCGCGATTTATGCGCTTCTGGTGGGCGCACTGTATTTGGTGATCGTATCCCGATACCGGCGCCCGTTTTGGCAGTCCATGGGCTGGGTGGCGCCGGAACGGGGCAAGTGGTGGTGCATTTTCGGCGGACCGGCATTGGCCATAGGGCTTTCCGTATTAGGCGTGGTTTTGCGCACGCCGGCGATTCCCACCCCAATCGAAGGTCTTATTTCCGGACGCGGCTCATTGTTGCTGGTGGCGATCTTCGCGGTGGTACTGGGTCCAGTGTTCGAGGAATTGCTTTTTCGAGGATTCTTTCAGCCTCTGCTGCAGCGCGCGCTGGGGCCTTGGCCCGCAATCGTGCTGGCGGCAACCGGATTTGCACTTCTGCACGGTCAGGAATATCAGTGGTTCTGGCAGCAACTGCTGGTGGTGGGATTGGCAGGTGTGGCTTTCGGATACGCGCGTTACAAGACAGGGTCGACCGCCGCAGCCGCGCTGCTGCACGGCGGTTACAACCTCACGTTCTTCGTGGGATACCTGATCCAATCAAGGTAGATCGCGAAAACTAGTTAGCGTCACGCCAGCCTCGCCGAGCGCCGTGCGAACCTCGGGTGCGGTCAGTGCGCGTAACTCCTCTTCGCGGCTTTCCTTGAGGCGGGTACGGGCGGCACGAAGCTCGTCGCCGCAACGGCCCGGGTGACACATGAACTCGGTCACACCTTCCGGCAGTGCGCGGATCACGCTGACTAGATCTTCGCCCCGGTAATCGCCGGTGAGCCGGAAACCCGCGAACCAATCGGTCGAACGGCAATGACGACGCGCCAGCGCGTTGCTAAATCGTCGATTCATCAACCGCATGAGCTTGTTTTTCCATCCGACGCCTCCCGGCTGGAGCGGGAAATCGAATGGACGCCGCACCCAAGGAATCTGAAAATCCTCGGAAATACGGGCGACGGCGTCAAGCACGGGCGGAAGCAGATGGGTATGCTTGTGCGTATCCAGATGCGTCGGACTTAATCCGGCGTCGGCGATTCGCCGGACCTGCTGGGACAATTTTCCGTAGATATCGATGCGGCGCAACGCGACGGCACGCACCAGTTCCGCGACGGTGAGCGGAAACCCAGGCGATCCAACGAGAACCAGATGACAGCCGATATCGAGCGAAGGTGTTTCGCGGGCCAGCCGCACGGCGTCATCAAATGCGTCGCCCGTGGCCATTAGCGTGGTTGCGGTCAGGATGCCGCTGCGATGCGCCTCGACAATTCCCGCATTAACGTCGCGGGTAAATCCGAAATCGTCGGCGTTGACGACGAGTAATTTCACGCGTTATCGCAACTACCAGAACTTGACCGTGATGGTCAGGAACTTCTTGGGATTGGCACGGAACTCCTTGATGAAGCCCTGCAAGTCGCGCGTAGTTCCATCCAGGTTCTCGAATAACGATGGATCGTTCATCAGCCGTCCGATAGTCCCATCGCCGTTGTTGACTTTATCCAGTACGCCATCCAGTTTGCCCATCGAGACGATCAACTGGTCGTGGAGCTGGCTGCTATTGAGCAGCTTGCCGACCGTGCCGTCGCCGGTGTTAATCAGCGCGATGGTCTTGCGCAAGTCGCCGATGGTTCCGCGCAGTTCGTCGTACAAGGCGTCGTCCTTGAGGAGCTTGCCGGCGGTTCCCTGGCCCGCGTTCAGGTTGTCCAGCATTGTGTCGATCTTCGACACGGTGCCGCGAACGTCCTGATACAGGACGTCATCGTGAATCAGATGCCCTATGGTGCTGTCCGTAGCGTTGAGGGCCGCCGTCAGATTTTTAACGTCGCCCACGATTTCGACGGCACGGTTATACAGCGTCCGGTCGACCAGGAGCGCCCCAATCGTGCCCTTGCCGCCTTGGATGTCGTCGATGATCCCGTTGACCCGGTCCATGATCTTCTGGAGTGCCGCTAAGGTCGAAGAACCCTGCTGAAACAAATCCTCGATTTCGGGAGTATCGGCGCTGGGGATTTCCGCTCCGGCCTTGATGGTCTGGGAACTCATTCCCTTCTTGATATTGACGTAGCGGCTACCCAGCAAATTTTGCTGTGCGAGCTTGGCCGAGGAATCCACCGGCACCAAAGGCATTGCCTCGTCATAGATGCTCAAGGTGAGTTTCACGATACGGGCGGGATCGGTGGAACCGGAAAGCTCAATCTTCTTCACTTTGCCGATGGGAATGCCGTTCAGACGGACGGGCGTGGCGCCTTCGGTCATAGCGACCGAATCGCCGAGATAGGTATACACGTCCGTAGTCCTGCGGAACAACGGATTGGCCCCCGACATAAGAATGATCAGGAAAGCCAGGATGAGCAGCGCGATGATCGCCATGAGGCCGACCTTCAGCTGAGCCCATTTCGATTTGCTGGTTGTAGGCATCGCGCTTAAGCGCCTCCCACCCGAAGGAACTTCCGGACATAGGGGTCCTGGCTCGCCTGCAACTCCGGCTCGGTTCCTTCGAAAACAAGGCGTCCGGCGTTCATGACCAGGAACTTGGTGCTCACCTGGCTGACATCCCCTCCGCCGCGTGCCCGTTCAATCTGACCACTGTTGGGATTGTAGCGAAAGTTCGCCATGAGATGTCCGTCCTGATACCGATGCGTGACCATGATGGTAGCGGTATTCCGCAAATCGCGCTCTTTGAGGATAAGAGCGATGATAGTGTTGGCCGTAATGGGATCCAGACCGGCTGTGGGCGAGTCGTATAGCAGAAGGGCGGGCGCGGAGACCACAGCGCGGGCGATTCCGACGCGACGCCGCATTCCTCCGGATAACTCGGCTGGGAACTTATCCAGAGTTTCCTCCAATTCGACAAAACGTAGAGATTCGCGCACGCGATCATCGACGGTTCTGACAGCCCCATTTCCCGCGGATCCTTCTGGGGTGACTGCAGCCTGCCGGAGGACGCGCTGGTTCGTCAGCGGGTAAGCGACGTTTTCGGCAACTGTGAGGGAATCGAACAATCCGCCTTCTTGAAACAGGATTCCGACTCGCGCGCGAATGTCGAAAAGGTCCTGCTCGCGGAGACCAGTGATCTCCTGGCCGAACAGCGATACACGCCCCGAATCGGGTCTTACGAGACCGACGGCCACCTTGAGCAGCATGGTCTTTCCGCTGCCTGCGGCCCCGAAGACCACGTAGGTCTGGCCGGGATGAACCTCGAGTGATAAGTGATCCAGCGCTACCGTGGCATCGAAATGCAGGCTGACGTCCTCGAACCGCAAGACAATGGAATCGTCGGGTGTCACTGTTTTACGAAAGCCCGATTCCACACGTAGGTGATGAACGCGGTGAGCACGAAGATCCAGACGGAAGAGCTGACTACGGCGCTAGTGGTGGATCGTCCGACACCCTGGGTTCCACCGGTGGTGCGCATGCCGTAGAAGCATCCCACTAGGGCGATGATCACGGCGAAGACAAAGGGCTTGAGCAAACCCTGAAACAGATCGTTGTATTCCAGAGCCTGCCAAGCGGTGGTCCAGTACTCGGAAAACGTCAGACCAAGCATACCGCTGGCGATAAAATATCCACCGATCAAGCCGATGAAGTCGGAGATGATGGTCAGCAGCGGCAGTACTACGGCAGTGGCAATCAAGCGCGGCGTCACCAACTTCTGTATGGGATCGGTGCCCAGCGCGCGCATGGCATCGATCTGCTCAGTGACTTTCATAGAGCCGAGTTCGCTGGCGATACCGCTGGCGTTGCGGCCGGCCACCAGAACGGCCGTCAACACGGGACCCAGTTCGCGCACCAGAGTAATGGCGACAATCGATCCGACTTGGCCTTGCGCGCCGTACTGAGTAAGGGCGCGCGCCATCTGCAAGGCCATGACGATGCCGCTGAATAGACCGATCAGGGAGACGATGAACAGCGATCCGACGCCGATCACGTCCATCTGGACAAAGATGTCGTCGGCGTAGTGGGGGCTCCGGAAGATATTCCGGACCGCCCGGATACTCAGCAACACAAATTCCTGAAACGCCTCAATGGGCGGTTTTAGGATGTCGAGCAAACCCGATCCCCCGATAAAGTAGATGCTACCATTAGGTTCGCGCGATGAAGGGTTTGACCGACATTGCGGGCATTTTGGTCGGCCACGCTTCCGATTATGACGGATTGACGGGCTGTACCGCTATTCTCTGCGAAGCTGGCGCCGCGGCGGGTGGCGACATTCGGGGCTCGGCTACGGGTACGGAAGAATGGGACCTGCTCCATCCGCACCACGTGACCGAGCGGATTCATGCGGTAGTTCTCGCGGGCGGAAGCGCCTTTGGCCTGGAAGCTGCGAGCGGTGTTCGCCGCTACCTTGAGCACAAAGGAGTAGGTTTTGAGACCGGCGCGGTGCGCGTACCCTTGGTTCCCTGCGCTATTCTATACGACCTCAATGTAGGAAAGTCCAGTGCCCGGCCCACGCGTGAAATGGGCGAAGTCGCGGCATCGGCAGCTACCGACGAAGCGGTGGTTGAAGGCGTGGTGGGGGCGGGAACCGGCGCGACCGTCGGGAAATTGTTCGGCCTGGATCGCGCGATGAAATCGGGCGTCGGTTCGTGGACCGTGGACCTCATGGGATCGTACGCCGGAGTAAAAGTGGCTGCGTTGGCTGCGGTAAACGCAGTGGGCGACGTGCGCGATCCGGCTACACGAAAGATTGTCGCGGGGGCGCGCATCGCTCGTAACTCGATGGAATTCGCCGATAGCGCTCGGGCCATGAAAAACGGAGTGCAATCGGGATTCTCACGCGCGAACACGACATTAGTGGTGGTTGCGACCAACGCGCGGCTGAACAAAGTGGAGGCCACCAAGCTATCGCAACTGGCGCAGTTGGGCGTAGCGCGAGCGATCGACCCAGTGAATACGATGTCGGACGGCGACGTGACCATCGCCTTGTCGATTGGGAATGCGACTGCCCCGGTGGATGCTCTCGGCGTAGCGGCGGCCGAGGCGACAGCGGAAGCAATTCTTCGTGCGGTGCGCGAGGCGCGCACGCTAGGCGGGATACCTGGGCTGAAGCGATGAGCTACTGCTTTACGCCTAAGGTACGCCGGTAGGTATTGAGGAGTGCTATCGCTTCATGGATTTAGCGGAGATCATCACAGTGTTGAGATCCGGAGATCCGCAGTTGCAGATCCCGGCTCTGGTGCAAGCTTCCGAAATCGCTCAGACGTTGACTAGTGAGGCCGTCAGCGCCCTCTTTAATTCGACAGCCAAAGTTCCTGTGGCCGAAGGACTCCTGCGTTTCGGTGTTATCGTGCGGCCCCTGCTGGAGGAACTGCTGACAACACCGGCGGACGACGAGACCAAGACGTACGCGGCTGCCGTGTTGTTTGACCTTGGATCCAAAGCAGGACTTCCGCACCTGGAATTCGTTCTCGAAAGCGGCGGCAAGGACTTTCTTATTGCCGCGAACTACCTCGCCAAGGCTCACGTATCTGAAGCCGCCAATGCCATCGAACGAATTCTCCGAAAATGGGATGTTCGAGCAGATCCGTATACAGCGAATGCGCTGATCGACGACTTAAAGCAACTCAGCAGGGTGCCGGACGACCTCAAACAAAAGCTTTTGCAGGAATATCCCGTCGCTATGAAACCAGCCTTGGTCAAGCTTTTGGCTCAGACCGCTATCTGAAATCTACTCGACAGAATCGGAGCCGAAACGGTTGTCAGCCCGCTAGGGCGGAGACTCGTTGAGCGAGCGGGATACCGTGCCGCGCCAGCTCCGCCTCGACGTCCTTCTTCATGAGCCGCGAGGCGTCGTAATCCACGGTGATCTTATCGAGCGACGGGGCCAACTGGACGCGTACCATTCCATACACGCTATGGATCGCCGCGATGTGATCGTAATCTTCTTCGTCGGTGAGCTTGCGCTCGAGATCGTAGTGGAGCGTGACCTTGGTCATAGAAGGTTTAGGATAACAACTTCCAGCGAATTTGCCGCAGGATTCCTAGCCATACCTCGGCGTCGTGCGCGTTGAGCTTCATGCGTCGGATCAGGCGCCGGAGCTTCAATTCCGTCGATCCTTCGACGCGTTCGTGCACGTAGCCGGATTGTTCCAGGATCTCTTCCAGCATTGCCGTGATTCGCTCGACATCTCCCGCCCGAGCCTCGCGGCGTGTCTCTGGCAGGGCCTTCGCGGCGTCCGGACTGCGAACGATCTCATACAAACACACCGCCACGGCCTGGCCCAGGTTCATGGACCCATGCTCTTCGCGCGTAGGAATCCGCATCAGCCAGTGGCAGTGGCTCATGTCGGCATTCGACAGCCCGAATTTTTCCGATCCAAATAGCAGCGCTACGGGAGCGCTGGCAAGCTTCCGGGCGATGAGCTTGCCGCCCAGCTCCAGCCGCTTCAAAGGATGTTCCAGCGCGCGATGACCGATAGAAGTGGTCCCGACTACCAACCCACAATCGGCCACAGCCTCGCCGAGCGTCGAATACTCCTTAGCTTTTTCGAGAACCTTGTGAGCCTTGACAGCGGAGCGGGCTTCCCGGAATGCAACCTCGTAGGGATTCACCAGGCGCAGCTCCAGACAGCCGAAATTGCTCATGGCCCGCGCAGCCGCCCCGATATTCAGCGGATTTCGCGGGGCTACTAAAACGATCCGAAGGGGATTTTTATGCTCCATCACGGCGAACGGCGTCGAGCACTCCGTTGATGAACGCGACCGACTCGTCGGTGGAGAATTTTCGCGCGAGCTCGAGTGCTTCGTCGATCACGACGGGAGCGGGCGTGCCCAAATCGGTCATTTCGTACACCGCGAGGCGCAAGATATTGCGGTCCACGGCCGCCATGCGATCCAGACGCCAGTGATCGGACTTGGCCGTGATGCGCTGATCGATCGCAGCCGCTTGGTCCGTGGCTCCGCGGACCAGCGCTTCCATAAATTCGTCCGGTTGCTCGGGATTCGGATCCTCGTCTTCCGAGTCCAGTGTTTTGTAGAACGCAGCAATGGCTTCATCTGCAGGTTGCTTGCGCAAATCGCACGAGAACAAAACCTGGAGAGCGCGCTGGCGGGAACGATGTCGGGCTGGCATTTTACTTTCCGAAACGCGCCATCTCGATCGCGGTCATGGCGGCGTCATACCCTTTGTTGCCGTGCTCGCCTCCGGCGCGAGCATCGGCCTGTGCCAAGGTGTCGGTGGTCAGCACTCCAAATGCTACGGGCGTTCCGGTTGCGAGCGATACCTGTAAGAGGCCGCGAGCGGCGGCGTCACAAACGTAGTCGAAATGTGGCGTCTCCCCGCGGATCACGGCGCCGAGAGCGATGACAGCGTCATGAGATTTTGCGAGTTTCTGCGCGGCGAGGGGGAGTTCAAATGCGCCGGGCACATGGAATACTTCGATGCCGCTGGCTCCGGCCTTGGTGAGCGCTTCCTGTGCTCCTTCCAGCAGCTTTTCGGTGATTCCCGAGTTGAAGCGCGCCACCACCACAGCAAACTTCAGGCCGCGGGCGTCGGCCGTAAAATGTGGGGATTCACGGGACATCGTGGGATAATCAGGATACCGGTTCGGCTTCAATCATACCGCGCTCATACAACAGCAAGTAAGCATGGATCCCCAGAGAATCCGGAATTTCAGCATCATCGCACATATCGATCACGGCAAATCTACGCTGGCCGACCGTCTGCTAGAGGTAACAGGCGCGCTCAGCCAGCGCGAAATGATGGCGCAGGTGCTAGACACGATGGACCTGGAGCGCGAGCGCGGCATCACCATCAAAGCCCACGCGGTGCGGCTGAACTACCGCGCCAAAGACGGTATCGAATATCAGCTCAACCTGATCGACACGCCGGGCCATGTGGACTTTTCCTACGAAGTGTCGCGCAGCCTGCAAGCCTGCGAGGGCGCGCTCCTGGTAGTGGATGCGTCGCAGGGCGTGGAAGCACAGACGCTCGCGAATACCTACCTGGCGCTGCACCACAATCTCGAAATCATTCCGGTGATCAACAAGATCGATCTGCCGTCGGCCGAGCCGGAGCGGATTCGGGAGCAGATCGAGCAGTTGATCGGGCTGGATGCCAAGGACGCCATTCTGGTGAGCGCCAAACAAGGCGTCGGCATCGAGGATGTGCTCGAAGCGGTAGTGCATCTCATCCCGCCGCCTAAAGGCTCACCTGACGCGCCCTTACGCGCGCTGATTTTCGATTCCTGGTTCGATCCCTACCGCGGCGTGATCATCCTGACACGCGTGTTGGAAGGGCGGCTGCATAAAGGCCAGAAGATCCGGCTGTGGTCGAGCGAAAAGGTATTCGAGGTGGACGGAGTCGGGTATCAATCGCCGAAACCAATTCCGTGTGATGAACTGGCCGCCGGTGAAGTAGGATTTCTATTCGCCAACATCAAGACTGTTTCGGACGCGCAAATCGGCGACACCATCATCGACAACGCGAATCCGGCCACCGAGCCGCTTCCAGGATTCGAGCCGCTGAAGGCGATGGTGTTCGCGGGCTTGTATCCGGTGGAATCGCACGAGCACGGCATGCTGCGCGACGCGCTCGAAAAACTCCGGCTGAATGACAGCGCCTTCAGCTTCGAACCTGAGAATTCAGCCGCGCTGGGTTTTGGATTCCGCTGCGGATTCCTGGGCCTGCTGCATCTGGAAATTGTACAGGAGCGGCTGGAGCGCGAGTTCAACATCGACCTAATAACCACCGCCCCGGGCGTGCGCTACAAGATCACGCTCACGGACGGAACCGTGGCGCAGGTAGACAATCCTTCCAAATTCCCGGATCCATCGGGCATAGAAAAAATCGAGGAGCCCATCATTGAGGCCTCCGTGATCACGCGCGAAGAGTATATCGGCGAGATCCTCAAGCTGCTGGAAGAAAAGCGCGGCACTCAGAAAAAGTTCGAATACATCGGCAGCGGGCGGGTGATGCTGGTTTATGAAATGCCGCTGAACGAAATCGTGATGGACTTCTACGATCGGCTGAAATCGGCCTCGCGCGGATACGCCTCGCTGGATTATCACTTGGCTGGCTATCGCGTCTCTAAGATGGTGCGCATGGACGTGCTGGTTGCTGGAGAACCGGTGGACGCGCTGTCGATGATCGTGCATACCGACTTCGCGTATGAGCGCGGGAAGATGCTTATCGAGCGGCTGCGCAAGCTGATTCCACGGCAGATGTTCGAAGTGGCGCTGCAGGCCGCCATCGGCAGTAAGATCATCGCGCGTGAGACTATATCGGGGATGCGCAAGAATGTGCTGGCCAAGTGCTACGGCGGCGATATCTCGCGCAAACGCAAGCTGCTCGAGAAGCAGAAGGAAGGCAAGCGCCGCATGAAACGCGTCGGCAAAGTGGATATCCCGCAAGAGGCGTTCTTAGCGGTACTGAAGATCGGCGGATCAGCTGAGGAGTAATTACGCTCGGAGGATGGGCACGCCATACACGGCGAGCTGCGGATCGGCCGTAACTAGCGTGAGCGATTCGAAGGAAGCCTGAGCAACCAGCATCCGGTCGAACGGGTCCGAATGGTGGCGGGGGAGTCTGGCCACTTCCAGAGCATGGCTAACCGAAACCGGAAGTTGCTCGAAGCGATGCCGCGGGAGTTGGTCTTCGAGGTCGTCCGGCGCGTCTAGCTTCCCAATAGCCGTCTTGATCGCCATTTCCCAGACACTAGCTGCACTGACGTAAACGATTTCCGCATCCGCAATCCTCGCTTTAGTAGTTTTCAGAAGTTTGGGGCTCTCTGCCAACCACCACAGCAAAACGTGGGTGTCCAGCAGGAGTCTCACTCCAGATCACCATTAAACAGCTTCTCGATTTCGGAATCGAACTTGTCAAAGTCTGGACTGATCCAGATCTTACCCTTCCAACTGCCGGGCTTGCGTTTGGGAGGTGCGGGAGCTGCATACGGCACTAGGCGCGCCACCGGCTTGCCAGCCTTGCCGATTACAATCTCCTCGCCCGCCGCGGCACGCTCCACAAGTTTCGAGAAGTGTGTCTTGGCTTCGTGGATATTAGTAACTTTCATGGACTAGACTTAGTCTAGTCCATTCCCAGGCCGTTATACAAGTCCTCGTCCACGTTTGCGCGAACGAAGTATCCTACAAAGAATGAAACGGTTCTCAATGGTATCTGGCGCTTGTCTGTTCTGGTTCGCCAATTCATTGGCTGCGCAAACCAATCCATGTCCGGCCAACATCCCGTTCGGCGACCCCGCGGCGAGCGCATCGTGGAATGGATGGGGAGCCGGCATCGCCAACACCCGATTTCAGGATCAAAAGGGCGCCGGGATCGCAGCCGCCGACGTGCCTAAGCTCAAACTGAAATGGGCCTTTGGATTTCCCGGAGTCAAATCCGTCTACGGCCAGCCGTCGGTCGTCGCCGGACGCGTGTATATAGGAGTCGATACGGGCGCCGTCTACTCGCTGGACGCCGGGACGGGCTGCGCGTATTGGACGTTCCAAGCGGAATCGGGAGTGCGCACCGCAGTCAGCATTGAGCGCATAGGCGCGAGGTATGCCGCTTACTTCGGCGATGGCAAGGCCAACGCCTACGCCGTGGATGCGGCTACGGGTCGGCAGATCTGGAAAGTTCACGTGGAGGATCACGCGTCGGCCAAGATCACCGGTGCTCCCAAGGTCTTCGAGGGGCGCGTGTACGTTCCCGTATCGTCGAGCGAGGAAGGCGCGGGTCCCAACAAAACTTATCCGTGCTGCACGTTTCGCGGCAGCGTCGTCGCCCTGGATGCCGCAACAGGCAAGCAAGTCTGGAAGACCTACACCATCGCCGAAGAGCCCAAACCGGCCGGGAAGAACTCCAACGGCGTGCAGCGATTCGGCCCAGCGGGAGGCGGCGTGTGGAATTCACCCACGATCGATCCGGCGCGTCACGCGCTTTACATCGGCACGGGCGATGCCTACACGGATCCGGTCCCCGACACCACGGACGCGATCCTGGCCATGGATCTGAAGACCGGCAAGATTTTATGGTCGGTGCAAGACACGCCCAAAGATATTTGGCTGGCTGGATGCAATGGGGCGACGCCGCCTGAAAATTGTCCGAAGGAACTGGGGCCAGATCACGATTTCGGGTCGCCGCCGATTTTGAAAACGCTGCCAAACGGAAGGACGATTCTGGTGGCCGGGCAAAAGAGCGGAAATGTGTGGGCCCACGATCCCGACAATAAGGGCGCGGTGATCTGGAAGACCGCGCTGGTGAGCAACACATCCGAGTTCGGCGGAAAGATCGTGTGGGGCGGCGCGGCCGACGACCAGAACGCCTACTTCGGCCTCGGGCCCGGAGGCATCGCCGCGGTCCAGCTTCGAGACGGCGAGCGCAAATGGTTCACTTTGCCGGAACTGGCTCCCGCGCTTAAGCAACATCCAGGACAAGAGGGCCCGCTGACGGCGATCCCGGGCGTGGTATTTTCGGGCGCCTGGGACGGAGTCCTGCGAGCGCTCTCCGCGGCCGACGGAAAAGTGATCTGGGAGTACAACACCATCCAGGACTTCACCACCGTGAACGGAGTAGCTGCAAAGGGCGGATCCATGGGCGCGGCAGGCCCGGTAGTCGCACGCGGCGTCTTGTTCGTCCCATCGGGCTACGTCGGGGTCCGGCAGGGGATCCCTGGCAACGTATTGCTGGCATTCTCCGCACAGTAAACGAGAATCCTACGGCAAGGGCTTCCCGTCCAGGACGAACGTCATTAGCTTAGGAAACACCGTTTGTGCCGTTGTAGGGGGCGGCGGGGCGCCCGGCTCGGCGCTGCGAGCCACGACGATTCCCTGGCCGCCCATCAGCGCGATGTACTGTTTGCCATCCAACTGATAGGTGATCGGGGGCCCCATGCCTCCGCGAAGTCCGGTCTGGATGTCCAAGAGCTTCTCGCCTTTGTCGGCGCTGTAAGCGACCAGTCGTCCATCGGGAATTACCTGGATCACCAGATTGCCCGCGGTGCTCACCGTTCCGCCGCCGATCGATCCGCCGCCCTGGGTTCGCCAGCGTTCCTTCTGAGCGACAGGGTCCCACGCGACCAGGACGTTCGTTTGTCCCGCGGGAGGGGCTTCGGGGCCGATGGCAGGCGGAGCCGGAAGTGTCGGAGGCGGTGGCGGCGCAACGCCCTGGCCGTTGGCCGGAGGCGCACCGCGCTTCACGCCGATATTGCTTCGGCCCGCTTGATACTCGAACGCCGGATCGATCGCGAAGTTGGAGCTGCTCATCATCGAAGCCGGAACGTAAACCAGTCCTGTGGTGGGATTGAAAGACATAGGCGACCAGTTGTGTCCGCCTCCCGGGCCAGGCGAAATCTGGATGGACTCGGTGCCGTAGTGGGCTTCGGGATTGATGAAGGGGCGGCCAGTGCGCTCGTCCAGTCCTTTGGCCCAGGTAACTTTGGCGAAAGGCTGGCCGGAGATGAACTGTCCTGAGACGCGATCGAGCACATAGTAGAATCCGTCTTTATTGGCCTGCATCAGAACTTTGCGTTGCTGGCCGCGAATCGTCACATCGGCCAACAGCAATTGCTGGACGCTGTCGTAATCCCAGGAATCGCCGGGGACGACCTGGAAGTACCACTTCAGCTCGCCCGTATCGGGCTTCACGGCGAGAATCGAAGCCAGGTAGAGATTCTCTTTGCCCTTGGACTTGCGCAGCTCTTCTGGCCACGGGCCGCCGTTACCAGTGCCGACATAGAGGAGATCGGCGTCCGGATCATAAGCCATGCCGTCCCAGACCGATCCGCCGCCCCCGAGCTTCCAATAATCGCCCGACCAGGTTTCCGCAGCCTTCTTGAGGGCGGGATTCTCGAAGGGTTTTGAGGGATCGCCCGGAACGGTGTAAAACTTCCAGGCCAATTTTCCGGTGGCAGCGTCGAAGGCGGAAAAGAATCCGCGGATGGGCAACTCCGCTCCGGCGACGCCGATGATCACTTTTCCTTTGGCGATGCGCGGCGCCATGGTCACCGTGTAGCCCTCATTCGAATACGACACGCGAGCTTCCCAGACAGGCTTGCCCGTTTCCGCATTGAGAGCGATCAGGCGGCCGTCGATGATGGGCGCGATGATCAGATTTTGATAAATCGCAAGGCCGCGATTTACAACGCCGCAGCAGATTTGTGGGCGGGTTTTATCTTGATTGACCTCGGGATCCCAGCGCCATTTTTCCTTGCCGGTGCGGGCATCAACGGCGAAAACGATGCTCCAGTTGGTGATGCTGTAGATCGTGCCATTCGAGAATAAAGGAGTCGCTTCCTGGTTGCCACCACCGCGGCCGACATCGAAAGACCAGTTGAGGCCTAGCCGCGCTACGTTCGAAGTGTTGATCTGATTCAGCGGGCTGTAGCGGGTCTCGCCCGGAGTGAGGCCGTAACTAGTCCACTCATCGGGGTTTACAGAACGGCTCGCCTGAGCATGGACGAACGGTAGCGCGATCAGTGTTGCAAGCAAGATTTTATGCACGATTTAGTTCCCTCAGCCCTGCATCGAACCGTCCACGCCGCCCCAGAGATTCATCGTGTTTAGATGATCGCGGCCGCAGGCTTTCAAGTATAGAAACAGCTGCGTGCGATATGCCGCGAAGCCGCAGAGTGCAAGAAACACGATATGCGAACCGCGGCTGGCTTTCCGGCCGAACATATCGATCTCGCCGCGGAAATCGGCGTCCGACATCGAGCCCAGTTCTTGGGCATAGTAGGCGCTCTGCTTTTCGATCGCGGCGAGGACCTGATCGAGGTTCATGGCGTTCGCTGCGGCCTGGGCAGCGCCAAATGCCGCGCCATCGAAAGCACCGGTCTTGATGGCCGGAATCAGGTTGGGTCCCATGATGGTCAGATACCGAAGCAGCTCGATGGTGCTGCGCTGCTTCGGCGTCGGCCGATAGTCAAGTTGATTGCGATCTACTTTGCTCGCCAAATGGAGGAGGATTCGAACCTCGTTTTGGAGGGAGGCAATGAGTTCTTCTTTAGTCAGAACCATGTTTTCGTCTAGTTTTCGGGAGGCGGAGTTGCGCCGCGGCCACCCGCAGCACCGCCTCGTCCACCGCGTCCGCCACGCCCACCGGGTGCGCCCGGTTGCCCCACGGCCAGTCCGACCAATTCCGCGCCGCCGCCCTGGGTGCCGTTTACCACAGCGACCAGGAACTGCCGTCCATTAACCAGATAGGTCATAGTGGGGCCGACCGCGGCGCCCAGGGGCATCTCATAAATGATCGCGCCAGTCTTCTTGTCGATAAATCGCAGATCGGCGCTGCCTTCGACCAGCATGGTCTTGGTGATAAGGATCGGCGAGCGCTGCCCGCCGCCCCAGTTGCTGGCGTCGATACCCGCAGCTTTGAGTGCCGGGTTGTTGACGATCGCGTCCGAGGGTTTGCCATTCGGAATCATCCAGACCTGGTCGCCGGTATTGAGATTGAACGCCGTGATGCGGCCATACGGTCCCTTGATCAGCGGAAGGCTGCCAGCAACGTTGGTGTTTCCGCCACCGCCTCCGGCGATATAAGGCATCTCCGACCGTGCGCCGCCAGGAACCAGCGACGAAATGTATGGGCTGGTGGTCGAGGGGATGTACAGCATCCCGGTTTCCGGATCGACCGCGCCACCCGTCCAGTTGGCTCCGCCGCCCGCGCCCGGAAGCTGAATCGTCCCCAGTTTGCCGCCGGTGTCCTTCACGATCGGCGGCGTGTAGATCGGGCCCAGAACGTAATTGGAAGCGATCTTCAAAGCCTCAGCCTTGATCTCCGGCGTGTAATCGGCCAAGTCGGCTTCAGTGACTCCCTGGCGATCGAACGCCGCGGGCTTGGTGGGATAAGGCTGCGTGGGTGAATACCATTCGCCCGGCGCGCTGCCTTTGGGTGCGGGCCGCTCTTCGATCGGCCACACCGGCTGGCCATTAGTACGGTCGAACACAAACGTGAACGCCGATTTATTCACCTGCGCCAGAGCCTTGATCTTTTTCCCGTTGACAGTGATATCCAGAAGAATCGGCGCGGCGGGAATGTCATAATCCCACATCTCGTGGTGGATCAGCTGGTAATGCCACACGCGTTTTCCGGTTTTCGCGTCGAGACAGACAACGCTGTCGGAGAACAGATTCGCGCCGGGACGCTGGCCGCCGTAGGTATCGCCGCTGGGAGCCTCGACAGGAATATACACGTAGCCCAGTTCTTCATCGCCCGTCAAAGGTCCCCACGCGCCGGTGTTACCGGTAAACGTGTTGGAATCCTTGCCGCGATCGTCTTTGCCCCAGGTTTCGGCTCCGAATTCGCCGGGTTGGGGGACCGTGTGGAAAGTCCAGAGCAATTTGCCGGTGCGGACGTCATAGCCGCGGATGTAGCCGGGCGTGTTCAGTCGCGTGGGCAGCGCGACGCCGACTTTGAGAGAGGCGCCGACCACTGCGACATCGCGAATGATGATAGGAGGCGAAGTAGCGCCGATGGTGCCGTTCTGAACAACCGGCCGGTCGAGGCCCAGCCAGAGATCGACATGACTGTCTTTTCCGAAATTCGCAATCGGCGCGCCGGTCTTGGCGTTCAGCGCGACGAGTTGGTAGCCGGGCGTGATGAACAGGATGCGATCGTCGCCGCGTCCATCGCTCCAGTAACTGACGCCACGATTGTTGGCGCGCACCGCTCCGCGCTCGGCCGTATCGTCACCGCGATAGGTCCACAGCGTTTCGCCGGTAGCAGCATCGGCGGCAACCACGGTGCGTCCAGTGCCGGCCGTGAAGAAAAGCTTGCCGCCGGCCATCAGCGGAGTCACTTCCCAAGCAGCCTGCGGCGTGGGGCCCATGTTCTGAGCTTTCCAGCGCCAGACCACTTGCAGATTCTTGACGTTAGCCGCGTCGATCTTATCAAGGGGCGAGTACCGGGTGCTGCCCGTATCGCCTCCGTTGACTCGCCATTCGCCCGAGGCAGGCGTTCCCTGTTGCGCGCGTGCAGGCGTCAGATTCCATATGGCGAACGCGGCCACGCCCAAAGCCAGCGCCGCAGACGACTTTATGCGGTTCATATCACCACGTAGTGTATAACAAACCTCATATTGATATACTCGGCTCAGTGGACCTTCGTTATGATCAATCACCTTAAACCTCGTATGTTCGTTCTAACGCTGGCTTTGACCGCCAGTTTTGTGGCGTTTGCCCAAGAGGGCGGAAAAGGCGACCCGGACCGCGCCGTGGCGGGCGGCCAATTTCCAGCCGGCTGGAATGCACGCCCCGATCGCGGAGCCGTTACTGGAATCAAGTTCTCCCAGACAGGCGATGTCTACCACTTCCAGATGGGCACCACCGGAACCATGTGGCGCAACGACTGGACCAAGTCCGGCAACTACACCTTCTCGGCTCGTCTGACTCAGCTTAAAAAGGCCTCTCATCCGGTCTCATACGGCTTGGTGATCGGTGGGACCAATATGGGTCCGTCCCCGACCTATACCTATTTCCTGATACGTCAAGCGGGCGAGTATTTCATCTCCAACTGGGAAGGAACGTCACCTAAGACGGTGGTAAATTGGACTCCGAACGCCGCCATTGCAAAAGAGGGCCCGGACGGGAAACAGTCGAACACGCTGGCCGTCCAGGTTCAGGGCGATAACGTGATCTTCAGTGTCAATGGCACAGAAGTCGCACGCCAGCCCAAGAGCAAGGTGCATGCGGATGGGATAATCGGGTTCCGGATCGGCCACACGCTGGATGTGGACGTCGATCAGGTCAAGAAGTAGTTCCATTGGGCAGGATGCAATCCTGCCCTACTAAAACCTTACTGCCTGCCGAGTTTCCTTAGTAGAGCCGCAGTGTCCTCGTGCACGTCGATGCGCTGGCCGCCGCGGCTGTTGCCGCCCGCTTTCCCGAGCGCAGCGTCGATGGGCGACATCCCGCCGGAATCCTTCACATCAAGCTTGGCGCCGTGATCGAATAAGTACTGCACGACGTCATTCCATCCCCAGTAGCTCGCTGCCGCGAGCGGTGTTTGCTGCCTGCGCCCACCGGCAGCATTGATATCGGCGCCCGCTTTGAGCAGCAGGTCGAGCGAATCGATCGATCTTTGCTGCACGTCAAACGTCGTATAGAGCCCACGGGTGTCGGCGTCCACCGATCCCAGCCCCGCGGCAGCCATGACTGGCGTGATTCCCTGGTTGTTTGGAAGATCGATGATGGCGCCGTGCTCCAGCAGCAGCTTGATCGCCGGCGCATCCAATCCTTTGGCAGCGCGCAGCAGCGGTGTGGCGCCGATGGTCAGCATGCCGTCCACTCCGCGATCCGAGCCGATGCTCCGGTAGGGCGGCAGAAGCTTCAATTGCAAATTCGGATTCGCTCCCGCGTTCAGAAGTTGCTCGATCACCTGCAGAGGCGTCGTGTCATCCACCGCCGGAGCATCGGGCCTTCCCCCATGCGGAAGCGTGTTGTAGTCGACGGCCAAGTACAGTGGGCTGCGGCCCCACCAGTCCCATTTGTTGATGTTCGCGCCGGCTTTGATCAGATACGAGGCGACATCCCAATGGGCGTTCCAGACGGCGGTGATCAGCGGCGTGACGCCTTCCGGGTCGGCCAGGTTCAGGTCCGCCTTGCCTTCGACCATCGCTTTGACGCATTCGAGGCAACCTTCGCGAGTAGCGTAGAGCATCGCGGTTAGGCCTCCGTACGACCGGTACTGCGCGCGCGGCTCCGTGCTCACCTGCGATGGAACATCATTGCTGACGGCGCGGGCGTTCACATCGGCGCCATGCGCGACCAGTTCCCGCACCATCGGGCCTTGATTTTGTGCCGAGGCCCACATCAGAGCCGTCTGTTCTTTTTGTTTCTCTTTCGCGTTCACGTGCGCGCCGTGTTCGAGTAACAGCTTCGCCGCCGCGACGTTGTTGCCGCGCGCGATCAGCATCAGCGCGGTCTGGCCATCCGCGGAAGGAGAGTCGGGATCGGCGCCGGCCTTCAGCAACTTATCGATGATCTCGGTGTTGGAGTTGAAGGCGGCTTCGGACATCGGTGTCGCGCCGAATTCGTTCCTCGCGTTGGCATCCTCACCGGCCTTGAGCAGCCGGTCGACCTCGGCAGCATCGTTGTTATGGGCGGCCCAGTGCAGCGGTGTAGTGCCATCGGACGAAGGCGCCTTGATATCGGCTGCCACCGCCGGCCCAACAATTAACCCAGCAATCGCACCGGCTATGAATAGACTCTTCATGGCTAGACCTCTTTGAACTTACCGGAGCTGTCGCCGAATTTCTCTTCGGGGACACCCGCACGATCGAGAATCGTAAGCAGCATGTTCGCGAGGGGAGTTTGATCGGGATACTTCAGATGTTGGCCGCCCTTGACCGATTTCCAGCCGCCCACCAGTGCCGTCGGCAGCGGATCGTGATTGTGCGCGTTGCTGTTGCTCATGTTGCTGCCATAGAGGATGAGCGAATGATCGAGCATGGTCCCATCGCCATCCGGCATCTTCTGAAGCTTAGCCAGGAACTTGCTGAAAATCTCGGTGTGATAGGTCTGGATTTTCACCAGCTTGTCCATCTTGGCCTGCTCGTTGTTATGGTGCGAGATCGGATGGAACGCATCCGGGACGCCGATCTGGTTGTAGGTCAACCCGCTGACCTCGGCTGCCATCATGAAGCTGAAGACACGCGTCATATTGGCCTGATAGGCGACCGCGATTAAATCGAACAACAGGTTGATGTGCGCCTCGAAGGTCGGAGGGATGCCCCCCGGCGTATCGGGGATATTCACATGGGAAAGATCGCGCCCGTCCATCTTTTCAACGCGGCGCTCGATTTCGCGCACGGTATCGAGATAATCGCCGACCATGGCGCGATCCTGCGGCCCCAGGGTGCGCTGCAAATCGGCTGCTTCCTGCGAAACGAGATCTAGCACGCTGGAATATTGCTTCGAGATTCGCTTACGCTCTTCGGGTGTATCGCCCTGGCCGAACATCCGCTGGAACAACTTGCGCGGATCGGTTTCCATGGGCAAAGGGTTGGTGGGCGAACTGAAGGAAATCGTACCGGCATAGCTACAGCCAAAATCCCGATCGCAGGAGCCGCCACCGCCGTGAACCTCGGTCGCCACTTCGAGCGATGGGAACGGCGTGTCCTGACCGATGTGCTGCGCCGCGATCTGATCGACCGTCGGACCGCCGAACGGATCCTGGCTGGCTCGCGGATGTACGCAGCTTAGCCAAGTGCCGGGAGTGATGGCATGCACGGCCGGGCTTACGGCGGGCCGATTCGCAAGGCCGCTCACCACGGTCAATTGCTTCTGGAACGGAGCCAGCGATTTGAGAATCGGCGACAGCTCGAAGTTCACACCTTCGGTTTTCGGCGTCCACTGGCCCATGATCGCGCCGTGCGGAAAATAGATGAAGCCGAGGTGAGGCGTCGGATTCGCGGCAGTCTGCGCCAAAGCGGTGCGCGCGGGAATCATGGCGTCGAGCAGCGGCAGCGCCATCGCCGTGCCCATGCCGCGTAAAAACGTTCGCCGGGGGAGATGCTTCTTGGTAATGAACATATGAATACTCCCTTTCTTTAATTCCTGGCCGTAGGCGCGTTCGCCTTTTTATTGTCTTGGGCCGTTTCGGTGGTTTTCTTGGCCGCGCTTTCCGTAGCCTTCACGCTCATCTGAAAGGGAGGGCTCTTGACGATACCCATAATCACCGACGAAAAGCGATAATCGTCCTTCGCGGCGCCGCGCACAATCTTTCGAATCATGGGCATGTCGTAATATTCGAGCCGCCGGCCCAACCCATAGGTCAGCAGCTTCTCAGTCATGGTCTGCACGAACTGGTCGGGATGCTTCATCAAGGCCTGGCGCACGTCGGCGGGACCGTTGACGGAGGTTCCATCCACCAACTTGCCCGCGGAACCGATCAGGGTGCGCGCGTACTTATCTTTCGTCCGCCAGGTGCCGATGGAGTCGTAATTCTCGAATGCGAACCCGAGAGGATCCATCACGCCATGGCATGCGTTGCAGGACGGATTCGCGCGATGCTGCTCCATGATCTCGCGAATCGTCTTGGCCTTCTCGCCTTCCTTGTTTTCCTTGAACGCTTCGACGTTAGGTGGCGGCGGTGATGGCGGCGTCCCGGCGATATTTTCCAGAATGAACGAGCCTCGCAGCACGGGAGCCGTGCGATTGGGATAAGAAGTCACCATCAGAATCGCACCCTTGCCGAGCAGGCCGAAGCGATTCGGATCGTTCAGCGTGACGCGACGGAACTGGTCGCCACGGACATTGGGGATGCCGTAATGCAGCGCCAGGCGCTCGTTGACGTAGGTGTAATTGCCCTGCAGCAAATCGAGGGTGCTGCGATCCTCCTGGAACACGCTGCCCACGAAGAGTTCCATTTCGCGGGTAAACGCCTGGCGCAACCGCGCATCGAAACTCGGATAGACGATGGGGTCGGGTTCAAAGCTCGCCATTTCCCGCAGCTTCAGCCATTGGAACGCGAAGTTTGAGACCAGGGATTTCGCCTGCGGCTGTTTGAGCATGCGCTTGACCTGCTGCTCTAGCACAGCGGGATCCTTGAGCTTGCCTTGTTCCGCGACGTTCAATAGCTCGCTGTCCGGAATGCTGCTCCAGAGAAAGAACGAAAGCCGCGATGCCAGTTCCAGGTCGCTGATGCGATATAGGGAGCCTGCCGCGACATTCGGCGGAGGAATTTCGGCCCGGTATAGGAATTTGGGACTCGCCAAAATAGCGATCAGCCCGCCTTCGATGCCTTTTTCAAAATCGCCGGCCGCGCGTGCCTGCTTGAAGAAGGCCATCGGCGCAGCGGTATCGCGATCCGTCACCGGCCTGCGGAACGCCCGGTGCGCGATGTTGGCGAAGATTCGCGATGCGCATGCCGCCTCTTCACTGTCATCCTGCGGTCGGCAAACGAAAATCCGCTGGCGGCTGACCGTATCGACGTGGCTGCCGGCGGGATTGAACGGACCATTGACGGTCACAGCTCCCTGAGCTCCGCCTCCACGACCGCCGGCTCCGCCGTAAGCCTGACCGGCAGATCCGGGAACAAACGACTGCAGCATGGACTCGTTTTCAATTAAGCTTCGCGCCGGCGTGCTGACGGCGATCTTATGCATTCCGGCTTTCACGATGACGCGTCCGGTGGTCGCGATTTTTACACCATCCAGCGTCACGACGGTGGCATCGGACTCGGGAGTAAATCCGGCTTGGGGAACCCGGCCGCGGCCGCCTCGGCCTCCTCCACCTGCGCCGCCCAGGCGGAATTCGTATTCACCGTCGGCAGGGAACAGATATTCGGCCACTGTTCCGCTGCGGGTTCCGAGTGGCAGATCCGCGGGATCGGCAGGGGTTCCGCGAAGGTTCACGAGAACGGCTTCCGAAGGAAGCGGCTTGCCAATCGCCTGAATGCTCACCGCGCGCGCAGCGCTTATATATTGATCCAGGAACGACGGCGACACCTTAAGCACGTTGGCGATGTTGTCAAACCCATCGGACATGTCGTCGGCAGGCAGGAGCGCCGCGGCGTCCACGTCGATTCCGAACAGCTCACGCATGGCGTTTGCATATTCGGTGCGATTGAGGCGATGCAGCGCGACAGAGCCCGGATTCGGGTTGGCCGCCGCAGCCTGGTCTAAAGAGGTTTCGAGCCACGACACAAAGGAATCAACCGCACTTAGATCCGGCCGCGGAGCACCCGGGGGAGGCATCATGCCGCCGCGAAGTTTTCGGACAGCTTTTTCCCAAACTGCGCCGTCGTCGGCTACATGCGACAGATCCATTTTGTCGAAGGTGAGATTCGCGGTTTTCAGGCGCGCGTTGTGACAGGTGACGCAATATTTATCGAGCAGCGCTCGTCCCGACGCCGCATTCGCTGGCGCACTCTTCTGTTGACCAGAGAGATGTCCCGAGAGGGAGGCTACAGCAACAGCTACAACGAGGTAACGCATTCCTTTTCGCTCCCGCTCCTAAACGATCCCGCCGAGTTCGCGAACGTGTCCCCACAAGCCCGGATAAGCGTTAGTGACGAACAATTCCGGATTCCCCCACTTAGCGTCGAAATCCTTGGTGGGAGCCGCGGCCAGCATTTCTTTGGCGCTCATGCCTTTTCGCAACAGCAACACTAAGCTGGTGCGAACGGCGGCGCACATATCCGCCTGCGCCTGCAAATCTGCGCGACCCTGCAGCGGACCGCTGCCGGGAATGATGCGCGTCTGTGCATCGCTGACGCTGAGCAGCGTTTTACTTGCATCGGCCAGCCCGCCGATCCATCCGCCGGTGGTCCAATCGAGAATCGGGTACTGGCCGACCGACATAACATCGCCCGTCATCAAGATGTTGGGTCCCGGGAAGAAGACGTAGATATCGCCGTCGGTGTGCGCCTGGCCGAGGTATCCGTAGACCACCTCTTCCTTGCCGAAGGTCATTTTCCCGGTGGTATAGAAGGTCTGGTTCGGCAGAGCTTCCTTCGCACGAGGCTGAAACGTTTTGTTCCGCCACTTACAGATGATGTCGGTGCCCATCCACAGTTTGGTGTTCTCGTGGGCGATGATCTTGGCGCCGGCTTTGCCCAGTGCGTCGTTTGATCCGGTACTCTCCAGGTGCCAGTGCGTGTTGAAAAGCGCTTGTATTTTGCGCCCACCGGACTGTTCGGAGATCGCTTTCAAAAACTCGGCAGAATGTTCTGGCGATCCACCGTCGACCAGCAGCGCTCCATCAGGTGCGGTTACGAGCAGGACATTTGATCCGGCACCGGCGATGTGGACATAGTTATCGGCGAGCTTGGTGGCGGTAATGGAGGCGGTCTGCGCGCGAGACAACGAAAGGCTCGCGGCGCCTGCGGCTAACGTGCGCAGGAAGTCGCGCCGGTTAGGGGTGCAAATCACGTAAGCCATTATATATGGCCGGGTTGCGGAGCGATAGGTTACGAAGCGGGTAGCCGGAAGGCGATAAACTCGCACTCGTACCCGGTACCGCCGATCGCCACCACAATGTACTGCTTGCCGTTCAACATATAGGTCATCGGTGTGCCAGTTTGCCCGGCCGGCATATAGACGGCCCCGGCGTCCTTGCCCGACGCCTTATCGTAGGCTCGCAGCATTGCGCCCTTTTGACCTGACGGTAACGTGAACGTGTCCCGTTCGCCGGCGATCACCAAGGTCTTGGTGACCAGCGTTCCGATCACCCCGGCCCGACCTGTCCGCGGAATCGTAAGTCCTTTGAGCGCGGGATGATTGCGGATATTGTCGGGAGTTTCCCCGTGCGCCACCTGCCAGAGTATCTCTCCTCGATTCAGATCGATCGCGCTGATGCTCGCGTAAGGCGGTTTCACCAACGGCAGACCTTGGACAGTCAATCCCCCGGCTTCGGCGGCCACATCGTTCGCCGATTTGGTACCAGCGGCGGCGTCCGCGCCCGAGCCTCCTACGGTCCGGGCACCCGTCTTTGCAGTGCCCTGGATGTAGGCCTCGTCGGTCACTCGCGGGTCGCCGGGGACCAATCCCAGGATGCTCATGGAGCGCTGAGAAAACACGTATGCGATGTGCGTTTCGGGATCGTAAGAGCCGCCCGGCCAATTGGTGCCGCCCCCTGAGGTGGCCAAGGCCAGTGTGGCCAGCGGGCCCTCCGCCTTACTCGCGACTGGTGGAGTGAAGATCGGCCCGAGTTTATATTGCGACACGGCCTTCACTGCCTCAGCGCGAAGAGCCGGGGTGAAATCGATCAGGTCCTCAAGTTGGAAGCCTTGACGATCGTAGGCGGGAGGCTTGGAGGGAAACGGCTGCGTGGGCGAATACCATTCACCCGGCACGCTGCCCTTTTCGACCGGCTTTTCGTCGATCGGCCAGATTGGCTGCCCCGTCACGCGATCGAACACATAAAGAAAAGCTTGCTTAGTGGGCTGCGCAACCGCTTTTACCGCACGCCCGTTGATGGTGAGGTCGACCAGGATCGGGGCGCAGGGAATGTCCATGTCCCAGATGCCGTGGTGCACCAATTGGTAGTGCCACTTGCGCTGGCCGGTTTTCAGGTCCAGCGCGACCAGACTCTCGCCGAACAGGCCGTTGCCGGGGCGATGGCCGCCGTAGTAATCGCCGGTGGGAAGTTCCACGGGAAGATAGACCATTCCCAGCTCTTCATCGACGCTGATCTCGCCCCAGACGCCTGCGTTACCGGTATAATCCGCGGAATCTTTCTCCCAGGTGTTGTAGCCGAACTCGCCGGGACGCGGGATGGTGTGGAAGATCCACAGACGCTTGCCAGTCTTGACGTCGAATCCACGAACGTAGCCTTTAACGTTGGTCTTGCTCCGCGGCACTCCGCCCGAGCGGTGCGCTGCGCCGACGATCACGGTGTCGCCGGCGACGACCGGAGTCGCATGCAACCCAACCTCGCCAGTGACCAGATCGATCTGCTGGTCGTCATCAAGTTTCAAGTCGACGACTCCGTTTTGTCCGAAGCCTGCAACCGGCACTCCGGTCTTGGCATTTAGCGCGACTAGGCGGTAGCCGGGCGTCACGTAAAGAATCCTCTCGTCATTGCTTCCTGGCTTGCCATCGGTCCAATAGGCCAAGCCGCGGCCGGATAATTGACGGGGAGCGGCACTCCCTCGTGGGCCTTCTTTTTCGCCGTGGACCCACAGAAGCTCGCCTGTGGCTGCGTCGAGTGCGACTACCGACCGGCGTGTTCCCGCGGCCGCATATAAGACGCCGTTGGCCATCAAGGGCGTCGATTCGAGATTGAATTCGGGACGTGGGCCTAAATTCGAGGTCTTGAATCGCCAGGCGACTTCGAGTTTGTCGAAATTGGCGGCGCTGATCTGGTCAAGCGGAGAGTAATGCGTATTCCCGAGGTCGCCCCCGTAGGTACGCCATTCGCCGTTCTTAGCCCCCTGCTGGGCGCCGGCGTTCGATACCATCAGCCCACCCGCTAATACAGCAACCCAAATTCGTCGCATAGTCACTCCTTACTCGCATCAGTAGCCACTTTATCCAAAACCAAGCCCACCGGCACGGGCGTGCCTTCCTGCCATCCAGCATATGTGGAGCTTTCGGGACGGACGCTATCCTAAAAGAGGAGACTCTTCCGTTAAGTGTGGATCGTTAAAGTAGCCCTGGATCGGCCGTACACGTTCATTGTGCTGGCTCTGCTCATTCTGATTATCAGCCCGCTAGTTATACTGCGTACACCCACCGACGTTTTCCCTAACGTCAATATCCCGGTGATCGCGGCCCTGTGGAATTACAACGGCTTGCCCGCCGAGGATATGGAGGAGCGCATCGGGACCCAGTACGAACGCTCGTTGACCACTACGGTCAACGACATCGAACACATGGAGTCCCAAACCACCAACGGCCGCAGTATCACCAAGGTCTTCTTCCATCCAGGCGCACGCGTCGAGATGGCGATGGCCGAATTAACCGCGGTGGCCCAGACGAGCACACACTCGATGCCGCCCGGAACTGCCCCGGCGTTCATGATCGTTTACAGCGCGTCCAGCGTTCCCATCATGCAGTTGGGACTTTCGGGCGACGGGCTATCCGAACAACAGCTATTCGACTACGCGGCGACATCCATCCGCACGCAGCTCGCTACCGTCCCAGGCTCCGGAGTGCCGAATCCGTATGGCGGGAAACAGCGCCAAATCATGGTGGACATCGACCCGACCCTTCTGCAGGCCAAGGGATTGGCGCCCGCCGATATCGTGACGGCCATCGGCAATCAGAATTTGATTCTGCCTACGGGAACCTCTAAGATCGGCCAATTCGAGTACGAGGTCGAACTGAATGCAAGCCCCAAGAGCATTCAGGAGCTCAACAATCTTCCGATCGCTACAAACGGGAGCAGCACGGTTTACGTGCGGGATGTCGCGAACGTACGCGATGGATTCGGGCCGCAGACCAACATTGTGCGGCGAGATGGGCAGCGCGGCGCGCTGGTCACGGTCATGAAAACGGGATCCGCTTCCACGTTGGACATCGTGCAGCAGGTGAAGGAGATGATCCCACGAATCGCCGCCACGCTTCCCCCCGCGCTGAAGATCGATATCGTCGCCGATCAGTCGCTGTTCGTGCGCTCCGCGGTGAGCGGCGTGGTCCGCGAGGCGATCATTGCCGCTTGCCTGACGGCGGTCATGATCCTCCTGTTCCTGGGGAGCTGGCGCAGCACGCTGATCATCGCCGTTTCGATTCCTTTGTCGATTCTGACGTCCATCTGCGTGCTGAGCGCCTTGGGCGAAAGCATCAACATCATGACGCTCGGCGGACTCGCGCTGGCGGTCGGGATCCTGGTCGACGATGCGACGGTGACGATCGAGAACATCGACCGGAATCTGGATCAGGGCAAAAGTCTGCGCGCCGGAATTATGGACGGCGCGGCGCAGATCGCGATGCCGGCCTTTGTTTCGACGCTATGCATCTGCATCGTGTTCATTCCGATGTTTTTCCTGACTGGCGTCGCGCGCTATCTGTTTGTTCCGCTGGCGGAAGCCGTGGTGTTCGCCATGCTGGCGTCGTACATTTTATCGCGCACGTTGGTTCCGACGCTGTGCATGTACCTCATCAAGCCGGGGACGCACCATGCCCACAAGCCGGCGGCCTGGAATCTTCCTGCGAGAATGCAATGGGCGTTCGAGAAAGGATTTGATTCGCTGCGGACCGGGTACCAGAACATGCTGGCCGGATGCGTGCGCCACCGGAATTTATTTCTCCCTTCTTTTCTCGCGCTGTGTTGCCTGGCGTTTCTATTGTTTCCCTGGCTGGGACAGGACTTCTTCCCGGCGACCGATGCGGGCCAGTTCAATCTTCACTTCCGTGCTAAAACCGGCACGCGCATCGAGGAAACCGCGCGGCTGGCCGACTTGATCGAGACCTCCATTAGAAAAGTGATTCCGGCTGACGAGTTGGCCGGTATCACCGATAACATCGGAGTTCCATACAGCGCGATCAATACCGCGTATAGCACGTCCGCTCCCATTGGAACCATGGATGCCGACGTCATGGTAACTCTGAAGCCAGGGCATCGCCCGACCGATGAATTCGTGCACGCATTGCGAGCCAGCCTGCCGCGAGAGTTTTCCGGTGTCTTGTTCTATTTCCTGCCGGCGGATATCATCAGCCAGATTCTGAACTTCGGCCTGCCCGCGCCTATCGATGTCCAGGTCTCAGGTCCTAATCTTGAAGCGAACCATGCGTTCGCCTCTAATCTCTTGCGCCAGATCGGAGCAGTGCCGGGCGTGGTTGACTTGCGCATTCACCAAGTGTTCGACCAGCCCAGGCTTCAGATCGACGTAGACCGCACCAAGGCTCTGGAAAGCGGCTTCACGCAGTTCAACGTGGCCAGCAATGTACTGGTTTCCCTGAGCGGCAGCTTCCAGACCGCGCCTTCTTTCTGGCTCGATCCGCGAAACGGCGTGAGTTACAACGTCATCACGCAGACGCCACAGCATCAGATCTCTTCCTTGAGCGATCTGCGCAATATTCCGCTCACGTCTCCCACGGCGCGCCGTCCGGAAATCCTGGGGGATATCGCGAGCACCAGCCGCAGCAGCGGTATGCCAGTGCTCTCGCACTACAATATCCAGCGCACCATCGACATTTTCGGCGCCGTGCAGGACCGCGATCTGGGAGGCGTGGCGACCGACCTGAATCGCATTGTGGATGCCAACCGCAAGGATCTTCCGCGAGGATCGCAACTGATCGTGCGTGGCCAGATCGAGACGATGCGGACGTCGTTTCAGGGATTGCTGGGCGGATTGGTCCTGGCCGTAGTACTGGTCTACCTGCTCATCGTGGTGAATTTTCAGTCTTGGCTGGATCCGTTCATCATCATCACGGCGCTGCCCGCCGCTCTGGCGGGCATCGTGCTGTTCCTATTCGTTACCCACACTACTATGAGCGTGCCCGCACTGATGGGAGCGATCATGAGTGTGGGTGTCGCGACAGCCAACAGTATTCTGGTGGTTAGCTTCGCGAAAGAGCGTTTGGCCGACCATGGCGATGCGGCGCTGGCGGCTCTCGAAGCGGGAGGAACCCGCTTCCGGCCGGTGCTGATGACGGCGTTGGCCATGATCATCGGTATGGTACCGATGGCGTTGGGGTTGGGCGAAGGCGGCGAAGAAAACGCACCCCTGGGGCGAACCGTGATCGGAGGCTTGATCTTTGCCACCGTCGCCACGCTGTTCTTCGTGCCCACGGTATTCAGCCTGTTACACCGGAATCGCCAGATGCCGATGAAAGTTAGAGAATGATGCAGACCGAACAAGAAAGAGCGGGTTCTTCGGCAGCTAGCCGAATGTTGAAGTGGATTTTCGTCCTGGCGGTAGTCGTGATGCTGGCCATCGTGATCAACCGCGGCATCGACTCGCGAATCAAAGCTGCTTCCATCGTGAAGCAGGAAACGGCGGATTTGGCGATTCCCGCCGTTAGTGTGGTGCACCCTAAGCTCGGCGAATCCAAACAGGAACTTGTGTTGCCGGGAAATTTGCAAGCGTTTATCAATGCACCGATTTACGCTCGCACCAACGGTTATCTGAAAAAATGGTATGCCGACATCGGAACAGCGGTGAAGGCGGGACAGGTGCTGGCGGATATCGACGCACCGGAACAGGACCAGCAGCTACGCCAGGCGAAGGCCAGTTTGCAGCAGGCCCAGGCTTCACTGGAGCAAGCTCTGGCGAATCGTCAGCAGAGCAAAGCCAACGAGGAATACGCCAAGGTGAGTGCCGACCGCTGGAAGCAACTAGCGGCTCAGGGGGTGGTTTCGAGCCAGGACAACGATCAGAAGCGGTTGCAATACGACGCGCAAGTCGCCAATAGTCTGGCTTTGGATAAAGCCATCGCCGCGGCGCGTAGCAATGTTGCTGCACAGGAAGCGAACATCGGACTGCTCGAACAGTTGCAGGACTACCGGAGCGTGAGAGCACCTTTCGACGGGGTGATCACGGCGCGCAATACCGATATCGGCGCTCTGATTAACGCGGGCAATGGAGGAGCGGCACAAGAGTTATTCCATATTGCCGCATCGCGGCAGCTTCGGGTATTCGTCAACGTTCCCGAAGTTTCATCGCGGTCGGCCGTTCCAGGAGTTGCCGCCGAACTGGTTCTCGCCGAATACCCGGGCCGCAAGTTTCATGGCAAGCTGGTCCGGACCGCGGATGCGATGGACGCCGCATCGCGAACATTGCTGACTGAAATCGACGTAGATAATTCTTCTGGCGAGCTTCGACCCGGATCTTATGCGGAAGTCCACATGTCGCTGCCCGGCGGACGAGCGCTCATCGTACCCGTTAGCTCAGTGTTGTTCCGCAGCGAAGGTCTCCGCGTCGGGGTCGTTCGGGCGGGAAAGACAGGGAATGGAACGGTAGAGATGACGCCGGTTACGGTCGGCAAGGACTTCGGGAATGAAATCGAGATTACCTCCGGCATTACCGAGCGCGATCTAATCATCGAGAGCCCCTCGGATTCGCTCACTTCCGGAACTGTCGTGCGCGTAAGCAGCGGCAACAAGCCTTAATACCCGATTTCTCTATTTAGGCGTTCCAGGAACACTCGAACCTGTTTTACACCGGCGAGCCGGAAATGGGCGCGAGTATGACCAGGCCGGCCGACGCGAATGGTGATCCCGCCAGTCAGGGCCGCGAAGGCAGGCTCATCCACGGCGTCATCGCCCACGAACACCGGCAAGGCTGCCCGGCCTGCGAGAGCCAACTGGTGACGCACAGCGGTTCCTTTGTCCCCCATCTCCGCCGGCGCTAGCTCGAACGTTCGTTCGCCGGCAATTCCGCGGAAGCTCCCATTTAGCGGCAGGAGCGCACGGGCAATTTCCTCGCGCATACGCGTTACGCCGGCCGGTGAGGCGTTTGCATGATGGATGGCCACCACCAAACCTTTATCCTCGAGCCACGTCTCAGGAGTTCGCTCCACCATCCGGCGAGCACAATCTTTAAGGCATTCCAAAAGCCGGCGGCTCTCCTCTTTTATCGAAACCTCTTGCCGCCCTTCCCATCCATGCAAGCCGAGATACTGTACGCCCGCAATACGGCTCCTCTCGCGCACGTCGGCTCGCCGGCGGCCACTGATTACCCACGCGCGAATTCTCGGGTTTCGTGCCAGGGTTGCAACGATGCTCCGCGTAGCGCCGCTCAGACGGACGTCCTCGGGACGCGGGCAGAGCGGACTAAGGGTGCCATCGAAATCCAGGAACAGCGCGATCGCCGGAGCACTGCGGAGCCGTTCTGCCACCTCGTCCCAGCAGGAGAACAAGTGGTGCGGAGGGGGCATTAGCCCTTCAGCACCGCATCCCGAGCATCTGGCTCGGCCGGAATTGCGGATGTGCGGATTTCGCACAACTCCGCGATCAGGTTACCGGCCCACCGGTAAATGTTGTGTTCTTTGACCACGGCGCGCATCCGGCCCATCCGGAGGCGGGACTGTTCGGGAGGCATCTCCAGTGCGCGATGGATCGCCGTGGCCACCTCTTCGGTATCATACGGGTTCACCACCAGCGCGTCGACTAGTTCATGGGAGGCGCCGGTAAAGCGGCTCAAGATCAGGACTCCGTGCCCGTCGCTGCGGCATGCGACATATTCTTTAGCGACCAGGTTCATGCCATCGTGGAGGGATGTCACCATGCATACATTGGCCGTGCGATAGTAGGGCAAAATCTCCTCGCGGGTGTGATGCCGCGTCAAAAGTACGATCGGCTTCCATTCGCTAGTCTGAAAACGGGTATTGATTCGCTGGGCCTCCTGCTCCACTTCGAGCATAAAGTCGTGATATCGGCGAATTTCCGATCGGCTGGGCGCGCCGATTTGCACGAACGTGAACTCTCCGCGATACGCGGGGTACTTTTCGAAGAACCGTTCTAAGCCGCGAAATCGCTCCAGGATGCCTTTGGTGTAGTCAACACGATCGACGCCTATGCCCATGAAGGGCGCGCGCACGCCATGCTTCGCCAAGAGTTCGGCTCGCTCCAGATACGCGAGTTCGGAGGAGGCGGCGCTACCGTTCTGCTCCGGATCCATCGCGACGCTGATAGGGAACCGGCGGACCGCTGTCAGATGTCCGTGACGCATCACCGCGTTGCGATCCCATTCGATGCGCGATTCCAACACCCGGTCCACCGTCTCGAGAAAATTGTTGCAATGCGCCTGAATGTGAAAACCCACCAGGTCGGCTCCCAGCAGCCCTTCCAAAAGCTCGCGCTGCCACGGGCAGATGCCAAATGCTTCTGGATTCGGCCAGGGGATGTGCCAGAAAATGGCGACGCGGGCATCGGGCCGGGCCTTCTTAATGAGGAGCGGCATCAGAGCGAAGTGGTAATCCTGGACCAAGACGACTGGATTCTCCTCGCCGCGGATTTCGCGTAAGACGGCGGCGGCGAACTTGCGATTGACCGCCTCGTATTGTTTCCAGTCCTCGGCTCGAAAGGTGGGACGAGTGTGAGCGATGTGACACAGCGGCCATAGCCCTTCGTTGGCAAATCCCAGGTAGAAGCCTTTGACTTCGTCCTCCTTGAGCCATACGCGGCGCAACGTGTATTGCGGATGGTCGGGGGGCACGCGTAAGCGTCCCTGGTCATCGCTGGTTTCCCGATCGGCGTCGCCGGTCCCCTGGGCGATCCACGTTCCCGCGCAGGCCCTGAGGATAGGCTCCTGCGCGGTAACCAGGCCGCTGGCGGGCACGGTCCACTCGATGCCCGATGGGCGGTGAAAATGCTCGTAGGGCTCGCGATTCGAGACCACCACCAGACGGCTATCGCCCAGGCGGCCTTGCACAAAGATCCGCAACCGGTCCTTGGTCCACTGGGATTCGGCGCTTTCGCGCAAACGGGCTTCTTCTTCGGCCGCTGCGCGCGCAGCGGTGAAGCTCGATGCCAGGTGCGAGACTTCACGTGTGAACGACTCAAATTCACCACTGCCAGGCAACTCTGGAGCGGCCGCCTCGGATGACGTTCGGAGCTCGCGCATCCACCGCGCCATCTGCTGCATGGGCTTGCCCAGCCCCCATCGCACGGTCAACAGCGTCACCGCCGCGATCAATAGAGTCTGGAAGGCCACGCTCACCAGCGTGCGGCGCCAGGCATCTCCGACACGAGTGTCGATGTAAGCTGCATCGTGAAAAATCGCCACGCTTCCGATGTTCGCCTCGCCGGTTCGAACGGGCACAACTTCTGCGTGCATGCGGACACCGCCGAGTTGAATAAATTCTCCCCGTGTCTCATCCTGCCCGTCGGCGTGAAGAATGTCGGGGGGCTTTCCGTTCAGACGAGCTATTAGCCCTGATGTAATCGCGACCGGTTCCCCTTTGGCGTCGGACACCACTATGCCCGCTAAGCGCTCCCGCCCGGTGGAGCGGTCCACCATGGCCTGGAGGCTGCGATAGGAATGTGCCGCCAACAGTGGCTCCACAGCTTTGGCTTGGCTCTCGGCAAGATCCAACGCTTGGCGCTGAAGATCCCGCTCCAAACCCCGCCGCTCGGATCGCACTTGATAATAGGCGAATCCCATCGCCACCGCGGTGACACCCGCGATCAGGAGCAGATTTAGTCGAATAGCCAAGCGCATAGGAGAATTTTAGATTTGGCCGTCAGCAGTTAGGATGCTTCGCGCGGGGGCTTTATTACATCCGTTGAAAACAATATAGTTATCAGTTGTTTAGGGTGCCAGCACGGCGCGAACCACGAAACGTTCTGGTGCGGGTCCGATGTACCGGAATGGGTAGCAGGTAATCAATGTCAGAGCTGGTTTGGCGGTTGGTTTAAGAACATCAACCTGGTCCGGATCTACGATCCAAGCTGATTTTACGATGTAGACGCTGTCGCCACGCGGCTGCCGAATATGGACACGGTCTCCCACGCGGATATTGCGCAGCGGACGAAAGAAGGTATCGCGATGCGCCGCGAGCACCATATTTCCACGGTTTCCCGGAAGCGCAGAGGCGGGGAGGTGACCAACTCCTCGCTGTAATTCTTCGTCGTCGGCACCCTCGAATACAATCGTAGATAGCTTCAGTCTGGGAATCTCTATACGTCCAACCACGTCACCTAAAGCTGGGGCCGTGGAGACTACTGAATGCTCGAGGTCGCGCGCCCCCTGGCTTTGACTCCACCTCGCCTTTAGAGTCATCTCAGTCCAATAGCCCAGACACAGCGATCCTACGATCCACAAAAAGCCTTGTATTGTTTTCCACGCCACACATCTTCCTATGCAGTTAGTGTGCCGCTGCGCCCATTTCGGCGTAAAAAAAACGCCGCCGGGGCGTCTATGCGGAGCGGTTTAGGCTCTCGCACAGTCGTTCGCGGCGGCGGTGCTCAGAAACTCTACGCGGGTTACCAGCGGAGGCCGAAAGTTACGGGAAGATAATCCGTGTGCCTGTCGCCGCCCAAAAACATCCGGTTATAGCGAGCTTCGGCATAAAACTTGACATGCCATTTGGTGCCGAAGGACATTCCGACGCCGCCATTTACGCCAGGCTTATTTACCGAGTAGGATGTAAGCACCTGGGTTGTAGGCACGGCGACTGGATAAAATCCGAAGAATGGGTCGAAGCCTGTGAAAATAGAAGTCGTTGGCTGCGTGAATTCCTGCCGGCGATGATACAGGCCTCCTCCACCGATGAAGTAAACATCCACCGGCCCGCGCGGATTCGTATGAACAATCGGATTCAAAGTTAAGGACCACATATTCACATCGCCGCCGGGAAACCCCAGGGAGTTGAGTGTGGCCGCATTGATATCCATCTGGTTGTAATCGAACTGTCCCATCAATCCTACGTAAGAACTGAAGTTGTAGCCGACACCACCATTGAAATTCCAACCCGTGTCCAGTCGGCGGCCGGAGCCCCCTACCCCCTGAACAAATCCGCCACCAACATTGAATGAAACCCGCGGCGTTTCCTGGGCACTCAACGCGCCGACCATCAAAAGTCCGATGCCTGAAGCGAGCGTAATACCTTTCATACTTCCTCCATGCCCATTAGATCTGTTCTTTGCGCAACAGTTTCTCCTATTGCCAAAGAAATTCAGCGCCGCTCGATTCCAGGGGTGCCAGTTAGAGGCTCGGCGTGCGAAAAAATATCTTCGGCGCCATTTTCCTCCAGGATGATGTGGGCGCGGTCGATCTCGAGGGAATTGGCGCAGCGAACTAAGATTAGAATGCGACCCGTCTGGACGCATCTCTCGTAGCGCTGGACCATGGAGGCGGGGATTCCCATACTAGCCAATAGACCCTCGATACTTAACGACAACAAGGAGATGTCCGAAGTTGAGAAGCCGGCGGACGTCAGACGGCTGACGGCCTTGGCTGCTTGAGGGGCGTTCTGTATCACACCGAATACGGCCACATTACTTTGAACAGCCATCGTAGTTGCCTTCCTTTCTGGCGAAGGCTGCGGCCTCGTTTCAACTCAATAGCCAGCATGTGTCCATCCACTTCCTTGACATGCACGATTTGCATTTCGGCAATATGTGCTCCGTTATTTGGGCCTCCTTGGGCTGTTTGAATTCGTAAGAATTTCGGATTTCGTTACTTCAGGGGCCTTCCCGCTGGCTAACTCCTTGTTCTCTCGCTACTTTTCGGCATTCTCCAACCCGGCACCCGGCTTGCAGGTGAGGAAGTGCGTCCTGAGGACGTTGATAGGAGAAAAAGCATGAAACGTTTTTCGTTACTGCAAATGGGCGCCTTGGCGGCAGCCGTCATCTGTGTTGCCCCTCTTGCTACGAGAGCCGATGAGATTGACAAGAAAACGATCGTGACATTTGATCAGCCCACCGAAATTCCAGGCATTGTATTGCAGCCTGGCAAGTATGTGATTAAGCTGCTCAATTCCTCATCTAACCGGCACATTGCCGAAGTGATGAACGAACGAATGGACCATCTGTATGCGCTAACCTTCACGGCGGCGGCGGAGCGCCTCTACCCGATAGACGATAAAACCAACAAGAAAATTCTAACGTTTTATGAAGGGAAAAATGGGCAACCCCAGGCCGTGCGTCAATGGTTCTGGCCGGGAGATACAATCGGTCAAGAGTTCCTGTACCCGAAACGGCAAGCCGACAAGATAGCCGCTAACACCGGTGAAAAAGTCCCGGAAGGTAATCTTCCCACAGTAGCGGAGAGTGGCCAATCCCTGACACCGGACAATTCCAAGAACGCGACACTCGAGAGTCGCGAGCAGACTAAGCCGGCTGAATCAGTATCGACCGCCAGAACCGCGGAGCCCGAGACGCCCGCTCCTTCCCGAACGACCGTAATCGCGCAAAATACGCCGCCGCCTGCGCCTGCGCAGCCGGTGCGAGATGCGGACGACTCCCAGTCCAAGTCTGTCGCTGCGAATAAGGCTCCGGCGGATACGACCCTGCCGCAAACCGCCAGCTATCTTCCTTTGATGGGAGTGATTGGCCTGATCTCACTTGCATTAGCTCTTGCGATGGCCTTTACCAAGCGCTATCGCTCAATGTAGTACTCCCTATGGAGAGGGCGCGACTGATGGCGCCCTCTTCGGCACGGTTTAACTTGGCCGAACTTCAGCAGCCAGGACAATTGGTTTAGAGAGGGTACCGCACGAACTTGTTTCGTGCGGTGCGCACGAAATTCTTAAGCCTAAACCAGGCAGTTGGCCGCAGCGTCCTTCAGTTCATCTTTCTCGGGACCTGCCTCCGACCCGGCTCGAACACGGTTATGGAGCGTTCGAAGGCTAAGGCCTAGAATTTGCGCTGCCCGAGTCTTGTTGTTATTGGTGTGCTTCAAGACCAGGTCAATGTAAGCTTGCTCGACCTCGCTCATCCGCGGGCCTACACGAATGCGGAGGCATTCTTCATCGGCCGACTGAGGCGTGGTTGGAGCGCTGCCGGGAACGCTTGGATCGGCAGGCAAATGCTTGGTTAGAATCGTACCCTGGCCCGCGACAATAACGGCGCGTTCCAGTACGTTACGGAGCTGGCGCACGTTCCCGGGCCACTGGGCATTCTTAAAACTTTCCAGGACATCAGGGTGCAAGCCAGAAACATGGCAATTGTGCTTGTTATTGAGGCTGGATAAAATTGCGTCGCAGATTGCCGGAATATCTTCCTTTCTCTCACGCAGCGGCGGGAGGGTGAGATGAAAGACATTCAAGCGATAGAAAAGATCTTCGCGAAGACGGTTTTCCTTGAGGGCTTGCTCCGGAGGACGGTTTGTCGCGGCAATTACGCGCACATTTACAGGCACCTCATTTTTTCCGCCCAAGCGACGCACTTTACCGTCTTCCAGTACGCGCAATAGTTTGGCTTGCGTCCCGATTGGCATGTCGGCAATTTCGTCCAGCAAAACGGTTCCGTTGTGCGCCTGCTCAAAGCATCCAGCATGGCGTTCGACCGCTCCGGTGAACGCGCCCTTCTCATGGCCGAACAGTTCGCTTTCGATCAGCGTTTCAGGCATGGCCGCGCAATTGATCGCAATGAACGGGCTGCCGGATCGGGAGCTCAGACGATGCACTTCCCTGGCAACTAATTCCTTGCCCGTGCCACTCTCGCCCGTGATCAGGACCGATGCCGAGGTGGGGGCAACCTGGCTAATCAGTGAGTACAGTTGGCGCATGACGGCGGAACCTCCCACGATGTCGCCAAGAATACCTTGATGGCTCAACTGCCGATTGAGGATGTCTTTTTCGTTGATCAGCTGTTTCTGCGCCGCGGCTCGTTCGAGAAGGGCCCGCAGAATATTCGGCTGGACCGGTTTTTCGAGGAACCAGAAGGCTTTAAGCTCATGGATAACCGCGAGCCCCTGCTCGATACCGCCAACTCCCGTAAGGGCGATGGTGGGGGTACGATCTCCCATGGCCTCCAGGCTCCTCAAGAGCTCGAACCCATCCATGCGCGGCATCATTAAGTCCGTCAGGATTACGTCGGCGGCCAAGGCGGCATGCTGTTCGAGCGCATCTTCGCCATCCGAGGCAGTCGCGACGGCGAAGCCCAGCGATTCCGTCATCTTGACTAACTCATTTCGTTGGAACTCGTCATCATCGACGATCAACACGCGGACCTGCGGCAGACTGGACATAGTCAAAGGATGCACCTCTGCGGCGATCCGTTTCAGAGTCAAAGCGCGGGTGCCTTGTACTTTGCAGCCGAGGATTTTGCAGCTCACCGGAAATTTTGCAGGAACTCAATGCGACGGTCGGCTGTTTGAATCCGGCCAACGGACCTGTGGTACCTCGATTGCAGAGTTAGCCCTGGAGATCATGGAGATCATAATTCCAGATTCCGCTGGCGGTCGGGCGCACAACGGCCGCAAGTTTACGGCCCAGATCCGTGGTTCCGGACTCGATGCATTTTTCGCGGGCGTCTTCCTGCAAGGACCTACGCCCCGGCAGGACGAGAGTGGCTATTGATGTCACAGTGGAACCGGTATTCGCGACACCAAAAGTAAACTTGAAGAAAGGGTTGTATGAATCGTAATGTTTTTGGTTTCTTAGTTGGATTGAGCGCCGGTGTAGGGGCGGGGCTGCTGCTCGCCCCCCGAGCCGGCCGGAAAACTCGTTTGCTGATTCGGCGAAAAGCTGTCGATGGCACCACCTACCTCAGGGAACGCGGCACCGAAATCCGGGACGCAGCCGCTGATGCGATTCGTGAAAAGGCCAGGAAAGTCAGCCAGGGAGCTGAGGCCGTCAAAGCTGCAGTAAACGCTGGTAGGCAAGCCTTCACGGAGTCCAAACATTCGTAGCCAAGATCGGACAACTTGTGCGTTGTCCTTTCGCTCTTAACGCTGCACTGCGTTGCGCGGCACTTGGGGCCGAAGACCGCGCGCGCTTCCGGCGCGCGGCCGCAGTCGTGCCTTCGTAGTCATTCGACCGGCGGAAACATTATTTGGATGGGGCGATCTACACGGTGTCCGATCCACATCACCCGAAAGTTAGGAGATTTTTTCCATGCCCGTCACCACACTTGAAGATCTGTTAGTTGAACAAGTGCGCGATCTTTACGACGCGGAGAAACAACTCGTGCGCGCGCTGCCCAAGATGGCTGGAGCGGCCAACTCAGAGGATTTGCAGCAAGCCATCCAGGATCATCTGGAAGAGACCAAGAATCAAGTCTCGCGCCTGGAGCGCGTATTTCAAGAATTGGATAAGCCGGCGAAGGGTAAAGCCTGCAAGGCAATGCGCGGCTTGGTCGAGGAAGGCGCGGAAGCGCTAGAAGGTGATTCGCCTCTGACCGATTTAGAGATTATCGCCGCCGCGCAGAGAGTAGAACACTATGAGATTTCCGCGTATGGAACGGCGCGGGCCATTGCTCAGCAATTGGGGCAGGACACAATTGTTTCTCTTCTCGAAGAAACAGAAGAAGAGGAAAAGGCTGCCGATACAAAGCTGACCGATATCGCTGCCGAGCTAATGGGCCAAGTCGAGAATGTAGGCGAATCAGAAGAGGAAGAAGAAGCAAGCAGACCCGCCAGAAAATCGACGCAATCGGGCACTGGCTCGTCGCGCAAAGCGGCGCGCGGCTAGAATGCGCCGTAAATTGAAGATGTAGGAAGGAGATGTGCGTATGAACTGGGATCAAATTGAAGGGAAATGGAAACAAGCGAAGGGTTCCCTGAAACAGCAATGGGGCAAGCTGACAGATGACGACCTCGACGTCATCGCAGGCCAGCGCGACAAGCTGGTCGGGAAACTTCAGGAACGCTATGGGTACGCGAAAGAGGATGCTCAACGTAAAGCTGACGAGTGGGCCAAGACCGCAGGCGAGGATACGGGTGAACCTGTAAAGACCAGCCGGTTTTAAAAAAGAACGGCCGCGGTCCTTATAGGATCGCGGCCGTTCTTAAGTCGTTGGTCGCTAGGCCCTTCTGGCTAATCCAGCAATCAGTGAAACCACAAAGAGCACTAAGAAAAGATAGAACAAGATCTTGGCCACTCCCGCGGCCGCCACGGCAATTCCAGTGAATCCGAACACCGCAGCCAAAAGCGCGACAACTAAGAACGTCAAGGCCCAGTTCAGCATAATTTCTCCTTTTTAACTGCACTCTTCAAAGAGCTGGTCAACCAGTCAGGCAGCGATTTGCTTCGCGGCCAAATCCATACTCAGTTTTTTGCCACGTGTCTCTAAAGCCTTGCGCGCGGACCGGCGAGCTCTAAGGAAGCGGATTCGTACCGCCGTTTCCGTGAGTCCCTGATCGCGAGCCATTTCTTTCGCAGTCACTCCCTTCATCTGAGCTTCAAGCAGGAACCGGTCTGGCGGCCGGCATACTCCTAAGATTCGCGCAACATCAATGGCAGCCAGGTCCAAAGAGGTCTTGCCGTGCGCGGATTGTTGAAGCTCCTGGTGCAAACGCTCACTCCGGATCACCCGCCTATATTGGTTCAGGGCGATGGAATTGATCCAGGTCACAATCATCTGGGGATCGCGGAGTTGGGATAATCTTTCCCATCCGCGCAGCCAAGCTGATTGCGCAATATCGGGTGCCAGCCCCGGCGCTGCGCCGCGGGAGAGCAGAAACCGAATCGTTCGTTCTCGACCGGTTGTGTAAATATCTCCGTATTCCTCGCGTGTCATCACTTCTCCTAAAATGTTCTGAACACGATCACTGCAATGCACGCCGGCAACCACAATCGCATGCTAGGTGACTCGCCTAGAATCATGGAGTTACATCGAAGGCTAGCCCGCAGGTTTTTCACGGTCGGTGCAGGAAGTGCATGCGCGCGGAGGCGCTGTCTCTGATTCTTTGATATGCGCCATTTGGCATAGGCCGTGCAGTGGGCAAGGCATGAAGAAAACACTACTGGCATTACTTTTATTGGCAGGGGGAACAAGTTTCGCGCAGTTGTCTGTAGGCGTGCGGATTGGACCACCCCCGCCGCCTCGGGTCGTCCACGCGCGGCCGCGAGCTCCGGGACCGGACTATTTCTGGGTAGACGGCTATTGGTATCCAGTTGGAAGGCGGTACCGGTGGCATAACGGGTATTGGACCCGCCCCCCCTACGGCGGCGCCCGATGGATAGGTCCCCGCTATGAGGGAGGACAATTCTTCGACGGCTATTGGGAAGGCGACCGCGGCCGGTTCAGTCACGATCATCGATGGGACCGCGATAGGAATCGCGATTTCGGGCATGACCGAGATCGTGACCGTGACCGCCGTTAAACATCCCGTAAAACATGACTGCCAGTTCTCAATGTTGACTGGCAGTCATGGCTCTTGAGGCTCGAAACAATCGTCATCGGAATGAATCTTCCGATCAGGAGGCCGAGAATGCGAAAGCCTATAATCCTCATCAGTCTTGGATTTCTGATGCTGGCGGGATGCTCGCAAACGGGGAGCACCACGTCGGCCAGCGCTCCGAGTGCTATATCCGATTCGGATATGCAAAATGCAATTCAAGCGCGTCTGAACTCGGATCCCGATTTGAGCGCGGCGAAGATCGACGTCGACGCGCATGCCAAGGACAACAAGGTCACATTGAAGGGAACGGTCGCCACGGAGTCGATGCGTCTCCGAGCCGTTGAATTAGCCAAAGCGGGGAACCCGAATCTGGAAATCACCGATAAAATTGACGTGAAGCCCAGAGAAGTCTCGCGCAGTGAATATACAGAGGACATGGCTCGCGAGGCAAGAGAGCGAGCTAAGGCCTCCGGCGATAAGATTGGGACCTCTGTCAATGACGCCTGGATTCATACCAAGATCACGACAAAGTTGATCGGCGACAAGGATACACCGGCTCGCAAGATCAATATCGATGTGGTTGACGGCATCGTCACTTTGAGGGGCGAAGTAACCTCGACAACAGCGAAGGACGAAGCGGATCGCATCGCGAAAGACACCGAAGGTGTCCGGCAGGTCAGAAACCTCTTGAAAGTTACGGCCGGTTAGTCGCCGCCGCTGCTAGAGCAAACCAATAGAACGGGTACGCCGACTGCAACAAATTCGGCGTACCCGGTAATTTTTGCACAGTCCAAGCCCTTAGTATTTCCCTTATAATCAATAACTTGTATCTGGTGCGCCAGTTGCCCGCTATCTTAGACCACAAGAATAAGATGAGCACCCCGCCAGCCCTCCACGTGTGCGCTTTCCGGTCGGTTCGGGTTAACATCTTCCTCAGAATGGCTGCGAGGTAAGGAACACAAATGCGGCAAGTCCCGGTTGCGAAGATTCTGGACGCAAATGAGGTTTTAGCGGCGCTCTTTGCCTTTAAGAAAGGCGACTTCTCGGTTCGGCTGCCGGTTAACCAGGTGGGATTGGCTGGGAAGATCGCGGATGTTTTAAACGACATCTTCGAGCTGAACGAAAACATGGCCACCGAGCTCGCGCGCGTGAGCACAGCGGTCGGCAAGGAAGGCCGAATCGGCCAGCGCGCTTCGTTGAACGCCGGTTCCGGGAGCTGGGCCGCCAGCATGGAATCGGTGAACAGCCTGATTTCGGATCTGGTGCAACCCTCAACAGAGATTGCCCGCGTAATCGGAGCCGTGGCGCAAGGCGACCTCTCGCAAAAGATGTCGCTCGAAGTAGAAGGCCGTCCTCTGCAAGGCGAGTTCATCCGAACCGCTCGAGTGGTCAACACGATGGTGGACCAGCTCAATTCATTCTCGAGCGAAGTGACGCGCGTGGCGCGGGAGGTCGGCACCGAAGGAAAGCTTGGCGGGCAGGCCGTAGTGACCGGCGTCGCGGGCACCTGGAAGGATCTGACCGACTCGGTAAACTCCATGGCTTCGAACCTGACCAATCAGGTCCGCAACATCGCGGAAGTTACCACTGCAGTGGCGCGCGGCGATCTGTCCCGCAAGATCACGGTCAGCGTTCAAGGGGAAATTCTCGAGCTGAAAAACACGATCAACACCATGGTCGATCAGCTCGGATCATTTGCTAGTGAAGTTACGCGCGTGGCGCGGGAAGTGGGCACGGAAGGCAAGCTGGGCGGTCAGGCGGTTGTTACGGGTGTGGCCGGGACGTGGAAAGATCTCACGGACTCAGTTAACTCGATGGC
>JAICXC010000137.1 GCA_025980665.1 Bryobacteraceae bacterium | reverse complement strand
GCTTCTATACGCAGGATCAGATCCGCGACGTAGTTGCTTACGCGCGCGATCGATTCATTACCGTAATTCCGGAGATTGAGATGCCCGGCCACTCGCTGGCTGCACTCGCCGCCTATCCGGATCTCGCCTGCACACCGGGTCCGTTCGAAACCGCGACCACTTGGGGCGTGTTCACAGATGTCTTTTGTCCGAAGGAGAACACCTTTCAGTTCCTGGAAACCGTGTTGACGGAGGTCATGGACCTATTCCCTTCGCGCTACATCCACATTGGCGGCGACGAGGTGCAAAAGGACCGCTGGAAGGAAAGCCCCGATGCCCAGGCCGTGATCCGCCGGGAAGGCTTAAAGGACGAGGGCGAGCTCCAAAGTTATTTCGTCCGCCGTATGGAACGTTTCATCAACGCCCAAGGGCGCAGAATGATTGGGTGGGACGAAATCCTGGAAGGCGGTCTTGCGCCCGACGCCACCGTGATGAGCTGGCGCGGCGAGGACGGCGGTGTTGCGGCTGCCAGGCAAGGTCATGACGTGATTATGACGCCGGATAAATATCTCTATTTCGACCACTACCAGGGCGATCGCAACAAGGAACCGCTGGCGATCGGCGGAATGCTGCCGCTCGAGAAAGTTTACAGCTACAATCCCGAGCCCGCGGCTCTAAGCGTCGAAGAGAAGAAGCACATCCTAGGCGCGCAGGCCAACGTCTGGACGGAATACCTCGCCGATAGCAACCAGGTGGAGTATATGCTGTTTCCTCGATTGTTCGCCCTGGCCGAAGTAGTGTGGTCGCCGCAAGCCGCAAGAAAGTATCCAGACTTTCTGCAGCGAGTTGCGCCGCAGCTTGCGCGGCTGAAGCGGCAGGGTGTGAATTATAGACCGCTATCTGGCCACAAATAGCGTCACATCGACGTCCAAAAACGGACCAAGTTGACGGATATCCCATCCGGCAAACTCGGGGCGACCGGCGAACCATTCACGCCAGCGGGCGACATCGGCGGCGGGACCGTGAATCAAGAATTTCCCGGATGTCGGCAGAGTGTTCTGTGCAAGCATTTCCGCATACTGCTTTCCCGCGGGCGAATCGCCATAGGGCAGCAAGTAGGGCTTCGCGTTGACCGGATACACATCGAGCTGGCAATACAGATAACCAGGCAGCGGGTACTCTGGGTTCCAAACCGGCGGCTTGGCTTCGACGAACGGACTGACCACCAACACCGGCGTCGATGGGTCCAGTCCCAGGGCATTCACGGCGAGAGAAGCTCCGCGCCAATCCGAATTGTGATGCGGCGGCCAAAGTTTGCTCCACTGCCCTCCAAAAATAAGGGCAGTGATCGCCATTGCTACTGCAAGCCCGTGCCAATAAGACTTAGGAATGAAGCACGCCGCGGCTGCCGTCGCCGCCAAAGCTGCCCCTGGTAGTGCGATCGACACATAACGCGTCGTAAACACACTAACTCCGCTGAGGTGCGAATACGCGAACAAGCCGACTGGCTGCACGACCCACCATCCAGCGATGAGCGCAATCGCCGAGGAAGGAACGGGCTCCACGCGCTTCCAGTGACGCCGGCGTGCCAGTATCCAAGCCCCGAGCCCGCATGCTGCGACCAAACGAATCTTAAACGTTTCGCCGAGTTCGGTCCAGGAAGGCAGCGGCGCGAAAACATGCTGCGCAGCATCCCGGCTCATCGCCAGAGCGGGGGTCGCCACTGGCAGCAACGCCAACACAAGACCGGCAGATATTGCCAGGGCTTGCGTCCATGACGCTTTTCGATCCGTTCGCACCAAAAAATAAATCGCGTACACGAAATAGAACGGCCAGTAGACCAGGTGCACTCGCCAGAGCAGCGCGGCTGCGGCCAGGAACAGAATACCGTCAAGCCATTTCCCCGAATCGAACCATCGGATTAACAGCCACAGGCTCGCCGAGGCAACGCACGTTCCGAGCGCGTAAGCCCTCGCGTCGGCGGCTTCGTAGTTGAAAACCCGAAGAGTCAGGCACGCAAACACCGCAAACCAAGCGGCTTGAGGATGAATCAGGCGCGCAGCTATCCGCGCGATAAAAAACAGCGCAAGTGCCATCGCCACGAGTGAAGGAAAACGCTCGGCGGCTTCCGAGAATCCGAAGATGGCTTCCGACGCGCGAGGTAGCCAGTAATATACCGACTCCAGAGCCGGCGCAATGATGGCCAGGGACGGATGGTGGACTCCGTGGTGTACGACGAAGGCGGTTTCAGCCTCGTCCGCCCAGAAGCTGGAGCCAAGCGGCATGATCCACATCCGCGCGATACAAAGCGCAAGGAGTAGTGGCAGCAGCGGCCGCTGGATCACTTGCCGAAGCTTACCCGCAAGCCGGTGCTGAAGATCGCGTCGTTCTTCTTGCGGCCGGGTACCGGATTGCTCAGATAACGATCGCTAACCGTGAACTGCCAGGAAAACCACTTGCGGATGAGGGTCACGGCCGAGAGATCAAAATTTACACGGTACGCTCCAGTGTCGGAAAGATTCGTGAAGAAATCGAGTTTCTGCTCGACGTGGGTACTGGCGCTGAACTTATGCAGGAAATCGTCACCCACCAGAAATTCCGCGGAGGTCCGGTTTAGGCCGGTAGAGAAAAATTCACGATCAGCGGCAGCGCCAACCCGAAGATCGAACTGCGTCGGCATGCTGGCGATTGCATGATAGCCGAGGCCGCCTGCCGGCGTGAAACGCAAATCCAGGTCTTGGAATTGGTCGGATTCCAGATCCACGGAGCCGAATACGAATGCTCTCTTGTTCAGGTTCAAGTTGTAGCCCACCCCGCCGCGCTTGGAGTTCGCGGTGGTCTGGGTGGTCCCGCCCGAGAAATCGCTGGAAGAAAAAATAGATGTGTAGTAGACGGCAATCTTATCGCGAGTGGTGGCGCGTTGGGCGTTGGTCGAAAGTGTCAGGGTCTCCGTGTTAGCATTTCCGCGGCTGGCGGCGAATCCCAGATCCAGATTGCCGACCCACAAGTCCACCAAACGCGGATTGCGAAAATGGTCGATCTCGGACTGCGCCTTGGCCTGCTCGTCATTGTTGCGGATGAACTGGATGGACTCCTTCGAAGTGACGACCACGCCCGCGTTCTGAGTGGTGACACTAAACCTTCCATTCACGGTCTCGACCGAGCCGACGATCATTTGGCCGCCCCCCAGGCCGATGTATAACGGACCCGGCGCGGAGATGGCGGCGATCGATTCCCACTTGAAGGTCAGCTCGCCCGCAGTCTCGGTCTTCAGTACCAGAATCTTGGAATCGCTGCGGATAACGGACCCCGTCACACGATCGCCGTTGGTTAGCGTGATTTGATCAGCCCATGATAGACCTGCAAAAAACAAAACACAGATCAGGTATCGCATCGAAAATTCTCCTTAAGCTCCATCCACCAAAACGTTGTCGATCAGCCGGACTTCCCCCAACCAGACCGCCGCTACGACGCGAACGGCTCCCATGATCTGCACGAGCGGCTCAAAGGTCGCAGGATCGACAGCGTCCAGGTATTGGATTCGGAATACGGGATTCCGTGACATCAACGCACTCGCCGCCCGCTTGATTTCCGCGGTAGATGAAGCGCCATTTCGGATCAACCGCTCGGCTTCGCGCAGGGCTTGATACAAGAGCGGCGCGACCCGACGCTGATCTGGCGTCAGGCGCTGGTTGCGGGAGCTCATCGCCAGGCCATCCGGCTCGCGCACAGTTGGGACCGGAACGATCGTAATAGGAAAATTCAGATCCGCCGTCATCTTCTGGATCACGGCCAGTTGCTGCGCGTCCTTTTCTCCGAAATAGGCCCTGTTCGCCGCTACAATATTGAACAGCTTGGCGACCACCATTGCTACGCCGCGAAAGTGGCCTGGACGGAATTCGCCTTCGAAGCGTGACGCAAGCCCGGCGACGTCTACCGACGTCAGAGGCATTTTCTGATAATCCCCAGGATACATTTCCCGAGCGTCGGGAGCAAAGACCGCATCCAAACCCAGTCGTTCGCAGAAAGCCAGGTCCGTGTCAAGCTCGCGAGGATACTTTTGAAAGTCGTCGGTGCGATCGAACTGCGTGGGGTTGACGAAGATCGTCACGACCACGTAGCCGGTCTCTTCGCGCGCGCGACGCATCAGCGCACCGTGCCCTTCATGCAACGCCCCCATAGTAGGCACCAGGCCGACGGTCAACCCGCGATCACGAGCCGATTTGACATGGTCGCGCACTTCCGCAATGGTTCGCAAAAGAGTCACGTCAGCCAATCACTTCGGGAAACGGCCCGTGCGCACATCGTCGATGTATTCCTGCGCCGAGCGGACGACCTCTTTGCCGAGCTCGGCATAACGCTTCACAAACGGCGGGGTAAATTCGTCGAATAATCCGAGCACATCGTAGCTCACCAGAACCTGCCCGTCGCAGTGCGGGCCCGCACCGATGCCGATGGTGGGAATCCTCAGGGCTTCGGTGATTTCGGCCGCAATTTCGGACGGAATCGATTCCAGAACGATTGCGAACGCGCCGGCCTGCTGCACTACTCGGGCTTCCTCCATCAGTTTTTCGGCCGCTGCGCCCGCGATCTTCTTGAATCCTCCTAATTGATGCACGGATTGTGGCGTCAGACCGATGTGGCCCATTACCGGAATCCCGATCTCGACTAGCCGCGCGATCACCTCTGCAGATGCCCTGCCCCCTTCAAGTTTCACTGCGGCGGCGCCGCCTTCCTGGATTAACCGGCCGGCGTTCCGCACGGCATCGTCGAGGCCAGTCTGGAAGGTTAGGAACGGCATGTCAGCGATCACCAGGGCATGTTTTGTTCCCCTGCGAACCGCTCGGGTATGATGCACAATCATATCGAGCGTAACCTCGAGCGTGGTCTCGTGACCCATGATCACCATGCCCAGCGAATCTCCCACGAGAAGAGCATCGATCCCGGCGCAATCCAGCAATCGGGCCATGGTTGCGTCGTAAGCAGTCAGAACGGTGATCTTCTCACCGCGCTGCTTCATTTCGAGAAGGTCCGGGATACGGACCGGCTTGGGAGGTGGCTTCATTCTGTTGTCTTGGGGAACTCTAATCTATACTAGCTCAATCACTTAGGCTTCCTTGACAGGTCTCCGCAGGACTGTTAACCTAATATTGGACTGAATTAGTCTTACATGTTGAAGCTTACCAAGAAAGCGGACTACGGGTTGATTGCCCTCCGGCATCTAGCATGCCAGGCTAAAACTGCGTCTGCCAAGGAGATCGCCGACCGGTACCGGATCCCCTTGCCGTTGCTTTCGAAAGTCCTGCAAACGCTGGTACGTACCGGACTTTTGGTGTCCGAGCAAGGGGCAACGGGCGGCTATAGGCTGTCCCGGGATTCCCACGAAATTAACGCGCTGGAAGTGATCCGTAGCATCGACGGCCCGATCATCCTGACGCAGTGCTTCACGGAGCATGATGAGCCGACTGAGTGCGACCAGAGCGAAATGTGTCCGGTGCGGGAGCCGCTGCGAAAAGTTCACGAAGGGATTTTGCGATTGCTATCGGGAATCACGGTTGCGGATCTGGCATCGGACGATATGTCGATTCCAGCCATCCCCACCATGGTTTCGAGCATCCAACCTTTGAATAGGCCTATATCAAGATGAAACTACCCATATACATGGACAACCACGCCACCACGCCGGTCGATCCGCGCGTGTTCAAGGCGATGATTCCGTACTTCACCGATACGTTCGGGAATGCCGCCAGTCGCAACCACAGCTTCGGCTGGGTGGCTGAGGACGCGGTCGAAAAAGCCCGTAAGCAGGTGGCCGAGCTCATTGGTGCAACAGCGAAGGAAATAGTATTTACCAGTGGCGCGACGGAATCGGACAACCTGGCGCTTAAGGGCGTGGCGGAGATGTATGCCGAAAAGGGCAACCACATCATCACCGCAGCCACGGAGCATAAGGCCATCCTTGATACCTGCAAGCGCCTGGAAAAAGAAGGCTATAAGGTCACCTATCTGCCGGTGGAAACCAACGGCCTGGTGGATCTGGATAAGTTGCGTGCGGCCATGACGGACAAGACCATTCTGGTCAGCATCATGTACGCGAATAACGAAATCGGCGTGCTGCAACCGGTAGCTGAGATTAGCAAGATCGCCAAGGAGCGCGGCGCTCTTTTTCATACCGATGCGACGCAGGCTATCGGCAAAGTACCGGTGGATGTGATCAAGGACGGCATCGATCTGGCATCGATCAGCGCACACAAAATGTACGGACCTAAAGGCGTGGGCGCGTTGTATGTTCGCCGGCGCAATCCTCGCGTTCAGCTGACCGCGCAGATGGATGGCGGCGGCCACGAGCGCGGTATGCGTTCCGGCACTTTGAACGTTCCCGGGATCGTGGGACTGGGCGAGGCCTGCGCGATCGCCAAAGCTGAGATGTCCGAGGAAATCAAGCGCATGTCGTACCTGCGCGACAAGCTGAAGGCTCGGCTGATGTCCTCGCTCGACGAGGTATACATCAACGGCACCATGGAGCACCGGCTTCCGAACAACCTGAATATCAGCTTCGCTTACGTGGAAGGTGAATCGCTGCTGATGGGCATTAACGAGATCGCGGTATCGAGCGGATCGGCCTGCACTTCGGCGACGCTTGAGCCCAGTTATGTACTGAAGGCATTGGGCGCCGGCGACGACCTGGCGCATTCTTCCATCCGCTTCGGCCTGGGCCGGTTCAACACCGAGGAAGAAGTGGATTACGTGGCGGCGAAGGTGATCGACGTGGTCCAAAAGCTGCGCGAGCTTTCACCGCTGTATGAGATGCACAAAGAGGGAATCGACTTAACGAAAGTTCAGTGGACTGCTCACTAAAAGGTGAAAACTATGGCGTATTCAGATAAAGTACTCGATCATTACAACAACCCCCGCAACGTGGGCTCGTTCGATAAGAAGGATCCCAACGTTGGCACGGGCATGGTGGGCGCGCCGGAATGCGGCGACGTGATGAAGCTGCAGGTGAAGGTGAATCCGGCAACCGGCATCATCGAAGACGCGAAGTTCAAGACGTTCGGATGCGGCAGCGCGATCGCCAGCTCATCGCTCGCGACGGAATGGCTGCGCGGGAAGACCGTCGACGAAGCGTTGGCGATCAAGAACACCGACATCGTCAACGAACTGAGCCTGCCTCCGGTGAAGATCCACTGCTCGGTGCTGGCTGAAGATGCGATCAAGGCCGCTATCGACGACTACAAGAAGAAGTCGGAGAACGTCGGAGTTGAGTCGAAGGCCCACGCATAGACATCGGTCGTATGGTCACGGTTACTCCCAAAGCGGTAGATAAGATTCGCGAGGCGTTCAAGCGCGAAAATGTCTCAGGCGGATTGCGCCTGGGCGTGCGTGGCGGCGGCTGCTCCGGGTTGAGCTATCTCTTTAAATTCGATCCAAAGCCCCGGCCCACTGATGCTGTTCTCAATTTCGACGACGTCAACGTCTACATCGATCCGAAGAGCATGGTGTTCCTGGACGGCATGACGCTCGACTGGCAGGACACGCTGATGCAATCGGGCTTCGTGTTTGAGAATCCGCATGCCAAGAAGAGTTGTGGCTGCGGGACATCCTTTACCGCGTAATGAAGTTCTACGACGCTCTCGGCCTCGAGCCGAAGCTGGCGATCGATCTGGACGATCTCAAAAAGCGTTTTTACGATCGCAGCCGCCAGTGGCATCCCGACCGTTTCAGCCGGAGTAGTTCCGAGGAAAAACAGCGGTCCGAGGAAATGACGTCGATGCTCAATGACGCCTTTCGAACTCTGCGCGAGCCCGTTACCAGGGCTGAATACTTTCTGCGCGAGAGCGGACTTGAGCTTTCGAAAGATGCACCACCGGAACTGCTGGAAGAAGTTTTCGAGCTGAATATGGCGCTGGAAGAACTTCGCGGCGGCGATGAATCGGCACGCGGGCAGTTGGTATTGGCGCAGGAGCGTTTCACCGGCATGTTAGCCGACGCGGATTCGGGACTCAGCAGACTCTTTGCTAGTTACGACGGGAAGGCCGACGCTATTGTGCTGGAGCAAATTCGGGCGACGCTGAATCGCCGAAAGTATGTATCGAACCTGCTGCGCGACGTCGAAAAGGAACTGAATGTCCACTCTGCAAATTGACTTCGGCCACGCCAAGCCGCGCATTGTCGGCATCGATTTAGGCACCACCAACAGCCTGGTGGCGGTGATGGATCTGACGGGACCGCGTATTCTGTCCGGAATCGTCCCTAGTGTGGTTTCGGTTACGGAGTCGGGCGAGGTGATCGCAGGCGCGGAAGCACGCGAGATGCTGATCACGCATCCCGAGCGCACGGTCTATTCCGTAAAACGGCTGATGGGCCGCGGGGTGGGCGACGTTCAGGATGAGCTAAGGCTGTTCCCTTTTCATATAGTCGAGGGAAGCGAATCGGTTCTCAAGCTCCAATTGGGCGACAAGGTCATGACGCCACCGGAAGTATCGGCATACATCCTTCGCAAGCTGAAAGAAGATGCCGAGGACGTGCTGGGAGCGTCGGTCACACAGGCCGTGATCACCGTCCCCGCGTATTTCAACGACGCGCAGAGGCAAGCGACCAAGGACGCCGGCAGAATTGCCGGCCTCGAAGTTCTGCGGCTGGTGAATGAGCCGACCGCGGCAGCTCTTGCTTACGGGCTCGACAAACGCAAGGAAGGCCTGGTAGCAGTCTACGATCTAGGCGGCGGGACGTTCGACATCTCGATCCTGAGACTGCACGATGGCATTTTCGAGGTGCTCGCGACCAACGGCGACACACACCTGGGCGGCGACGACATCGACAATCTCCTGCTGAATATCGCGCTTGAGGACCTGCAAAGCGAGTGGGGCGAGGATTTTTCCGGAAATGCCAGCCTGGTCCAGCTCTTGCGCCGCGCGGTAATTCAAGCCAAGGAGGCCCTTTCATTCGCGCCTTCGGCCACCATCGAACTCGAATATGGTCCGCGAAAGTACCAGAGAGAGATAGACGTCCAGCTATTCAATCGTCTGATCGAGCCGATTGTGGAACGCACGCTCGGCCCCTGCCGCAATTGCATCAAAGACGCCGGGATTACAGTCGAGCAGATCAACGAAACAGTGATGGTGGGCGGCTCGACACGGATTCCTCTGGTCCGATCAGCAGTAGAACGCCTGTTCCGCAAACGGCCGCATACAGAGCTGAATCCCGACGAAGTAGTCGCACTGGGAGCGGCGGTGCAGGCCGGAATCCTCGGCGGCGAGGTCGAGGACAAGCTTCTCCTGGATGTCACACCGTTGTCGCTGGGCATTGAGACGATGGGAGGGCTGATGTCGAAGCTTATCCATCGTAATTCGACCATCCCTGCATCGGAAACCGAGCTGTTCACGACCGCTGTCGACGGCCAGACCAACGTCCTGATTCACGTTCTACAAGGCGAACGTGAGCTCGTGAAAGACTGCCGCAGCCTTGCCCGCTTCGATCTGAAAGACATCGATCCCATGATCGCAGGCATGGCGCGCATCCAGGTGCGGTTCCTGATCGACGCCAACGGAATTCTGAACGTCACCGCCAAGGACCTGCGGACCGGCAAAGAGCATAGCATGGACGTGAAGCCGTCGTACGGACTGACGGACGACCAGGTGGAAGCGATGATCCTCGAGTCATACGACAAGGCCGAGGAGGACTTCAAGGAACGACAGATTCGCGAGGCGCGCGTGGAAGCCGACGCGATCATTGGCGCCACTGAAAAAGCGAAAGAGGACGAGGCTTACCATGCGTTGCCCGACGCAGAGCGTATCGCCATCGATCGCGCCATCAATGAGCTGCGGCTAGCGTATCACAGCGACGACCACCTATTGATCCGCGATCAGATCGAGAAACTGAATCAGGCTACCATGGCCTTAGCCGAGGCCATAATGAACGAAGCAGTGGGCAAGGCGCTGAAGGGCACGAACGTCAATGACTAAGCTCACATGGCAGAATCTGGATGACATCGCCCTGTCGCTGTACGAGAAGTTTCCGGATATGGATCCCACGCATGTCCGGTTCACTGACCTGCTGAAGTGGATTACCGAGCTTGACGGCTTCGACGACGATCCGCTGAAATCAAACGAGGCCAAGCTCGAACGGGTCCAGATGGCATGGCTGGAAGAATACCAAGACAATCGGTAGCGGCTCTCGCCGCGGCCATACTGCTCGCGCTGCTGGCCACGGGTGCGGATCAGCCGCTCACGTTCAACCAACGCGTGGTAATGAGCCACATCTCAGCGGATTCGTTGCGCGGAAATCTCTCATTCCTGGCGTCGGACCTGCTCGAAGGCCGTGCCACTCCCTCAAGAGGCCTGGACCTGGCGGCGGAGTATCTGGCGGCGCAATTTAGGCGCGTAGGGCTCGAACCGGCCGGGGACGATGGTTACTTCCAAACGGCGACGGTAACTCTCCGCGAACCGAATCGCGACGGCTTCTCGATGACGATAACTGCCGGCGGCCGCACGATGACCGTCGCCCCTAACGAAGCCTACATCCTTCCCCCCGCTCCTCTGCGCCTGGACGACGTCGAACTGGTGATCGCGGACGGATCGCAGCCACTGACCGCCGAGGCGGTGAACGGGAAGGCCATTCTCATAACGACACAGCGGATTCGATTTCCGCAAGGCGCGCGGCCCGCCCTGGTGCTGACGATGGCTAGCGTCCTTCCCTCCGAACCTCAGGTTGCCAGCCCTGACACAAGAACGCAGCCCATAACGGCAGGTGTGATCGCCAAGCCAGCGCTGGAGGATTTTGTGCGCGGCGCGGCAGATGCACGAATTACCCTTCATGCCAACGCTGCATCCGAGAAAGCTGTCAGAGTTCGCAATGTTGCGGCTATCCTGCGCGGGTCTGATCCACAATTGCGCGATACGTACGTGATGCTCAGCTCCCACTACGATCACTTAGGCATGGCGTCCTCCGGCGATGACCGCATCTACAATGGCGCCAATGACGATGGCAGCGGGAGTTCGAGTGTCATCGAAGTCGCGAGTGCTCTCGCCGCGCTTCCGGTGCCTCCGAAGCGGAGCGTCCTGTTCATTCTGTTCTTTGGCGAAGAGCGGGGGTTGTGGGGCTCGCGCTTTTACGCCGCCCATCCTCTGGTGCCGCCCGGTCAGACGATCGCGCAGTTGAACCTGGAACAGGTCGGCCGAACGGATGCGTCCGATGGTCCGCAAATAAAAACGGCGTCGATCACCGGGTACGATTTTTCGGAACTTCCCGGTATCCTCACCGATGCGGCGCAGGCCGCTGGTGTCAAAGTCTACAAGAATCCTCAGAACAGCGACGCATATTTCGGTCGCAGCGACAATCAGTCTCTGGCGGATCTCGGAATCCCAGCGCACACGCTGTGTGTCGCCTTCGACTTTCCCGACTATCATAGGGTCACCGACAGCTGGGAAAAGATCGACTACGACAACATGGCGACGGTCGACCGCGCCGTAGCTTTCGGAATGCTTCGGTTGGCATCCGATGCGACACCGCCCAAGTGGAACGAGCAGTACGCACCGGCGCGCCGATACGTGGACGCAGCCCGCCGGCTGCATCCGTAAATGACTTTCCCCGGCTCCGAAAAAAGACCCAGCGGATTGGCTTCTTACGGTAAGCAGTCTCCCTGGTTTTACTTTTCCTTACTACATTTCGGGTAGAATCAATCCGAATATAGAACATGACTGCCTCCCGTTTCTGGAGTTTCATTCTTTCAGCCGTGGTCCTTGCCGCCCAAGTTCCCGATCGGCCAGGCCCGAACGCCAGCCTTCAAATCGATGACAATGATCCCGCTCTGCCCGGTCTGGTGTGCCGGGCGGCAATGTTTGCTCAGCAGAGCGGCGATATGCCGGG
>JAICXC010000142.1 GCA_025980665.1 Bryobacteraceae bacterium | reverse complement strand
TCCAGGATGAATCCTTCGCCGCCGAAGAATCCAGCGCCGAGCCGTTTCACGAGGGCTATATTTAGCTGAACGCTGGATTGCGCAACGACGAACGCATCGCGTTGCACAAAGATGTTCTGGCCGGCTTTCAGCTCGAACGCCTGGACTCGCCCGGGATAGCTACCGGCAAAGCCGACTTCGCCCGGTATGGATGCACGGAAGTAGGTCAAGAAAAGAGACTCGCCCATGAGCTTGCGCTTCAATGCTCCCAAGAGCTTGTCGCCGAGCGTTTCGCCGCTCATGCGAGTCTCCCAGGCCACCTGCGGTTGCTTGTATACCATTTTCCCGGCTTCGGCATACAACTCCTGGCTGGGCTGCAGGCGGATGCGAATCACCTGAAGATTGTCGCCCTGGATGGTGTAGTCGAGTGGTTGATGAACTGTCACGGGCGGGGGGCCGGCGGTGCCGCCAGAAATGGACGATCCGCAATTGGTACAAAATCGTCCAGTATCGGGAAGCTGACTGCCGCAGTTTACACAGAAAGCCATGATCGTTATCCCTCGTCTCTAAAAATTAGTTGAGTAAGAAGCTGTGACCTCTGGAAGGTTGCTGTACCTCGAGTTTGAATTCCTCCCGGATCACCTCCGCCAAGGCGGCGCCCTGTGCAAGCTCGCCATGCACCAAAAATATTTTCTTGAGGCGGGGCGCTAGCGGGCGCATCCATTCGATCAACTCGCTCTGGTCGGCGTGGCCGCTTAATTCGTCAAGCGAGACGACTTCAGCGCGGAGTGGCATGGGCTCGCCGAAGATAGGGACTTCGCGGTCGCCGTTGAGGATCTTGCGGCCCAGTGTGAATTCGGCCTGGAATCCGGGGATGAGGACGGTATTGCGAGGATCCTCGATGTTATTTCGCAAGTGATGCAGAATACGTCCGCCTTCGCACATGCCGGAGGCGGACAGGACAACGAACGGACCATGCAGGTTATTGAGCGCCTTCGATTCGTTGACGTCCCGGATATAACGCAACCTGGAAAAACCGAAGGGATCGTCGCCGTCGTCCAGAAACTTCTGGGTCTGTTCGTCGTAGCACTCCGGATGTTTACGGAAAACCTCGGTGACGTTCACTGCCAGCGGACTATCCACAAAAATCGGAATGGACGGAATTTCCTGAGCGTCCATCAACTGGTGCAGGATCATCACCAATTGTTGTGTGCGCCCAACAGCGAAGCACGGAACGATGATCTTGCCGCCGCGCCGCGCGGTGCGATTGACCACTTCGGCCAGTTTCGAAGCTACGTTTGCGACCGGTTTGTGGAACCGATCTCCGTAGGTGCTCTCCATGATCAGGTAGTCGACCGGATCGGGCGTGATGGGATCGCGGAGAATCGGCAGATGCTTGCGGCCTACGTCACCGGAGAAAGCCAGGCGCACGCCATCGGCCTCAATGACCATCGAGGTCGCGCCGAGCATGTGCCCTGCTTCGTAGGTCCGATAGCGGAATCCGGGAGCCACTTCCTTGGTTTGTCCTAACGGGACGGGACAAAACAAGGGATTCACTTTTTCTGCGTCTTCGGGAAGATACAGCGGGTCGCATTCGTGATCGTCGAGGCCCTTGGAGCGGCGATATTCCCGGCGGCGGTTGCAGAATTCGACGTCTTTCTGCTGGAGAAAAGCCGAATCGGCCAGCATGGGGCGGCACAGGTCGATAGTAGCTGGCGTGGTGTATATCGGACCACTGTAGCCGTTGTGAACCAACGTGGGAAGATTTCCACTGTGATCGATGTGGGCGTGAGAAAGAATCACGCCGTCGATACTGGACACCGGAAATGGAAAATGACTGTTACGTTCAAACGCATCGCGGCGGCGCCCTTGATACAGACCACAATCGAGAAGGAATCGCTTTCCCGCCGCCTCGATGTGGTGCATGGACCCGGTAACCGTCTGCGCGGCACCCCAAAATGTGACTCTCATTAAACTTACAATCAGGATACGATGAGACCGGCGTTTTTGTTCCTTGCATGCATTCCAGCGTGCCTTCTGGCGCAGAAGAAACCGATTACGCTCGAGACCATGGAGGATGCCGCCCGCCCGGCTCCTCAGGGTCCTGGAAATCCGGTAGCGTGGTCGCCTGATGGCCAACAGTTCCTCTATCGCCAGGGCCGAAGACTCGTGATTTATGATCCAGCCACCGGCTCGTCGAAGGATCTGATCGATACAACAGCGATGGATGCGGCGGCCGTTCGGCCCGCAGTAGTGGAATCGAGGCCCTTCGATTGGGAGAACCGGCGGGTACGCGAGACACCAGTGCAATGGTCGGGTTCCGAGGTTCTTTATTCCACCGGTGGGGATGTGTTCGTCGTTCAGATCGACACTGGCAAGTGGACGCAACTTACCAAGACTCCCGCCGCCGAGCGCGATCCCAAACTTTCACCCGATGGCAAGGCGGTCGCGTTTCGGCGGGATTGGGATTTGTACACGCTCGACATTGCGTCGAAGCGCGAAACACGTCTGACCACGGGTGGTTCGGACATCCTGCGCAATGGCGGCATGGATTGGGTATATCCGGAAGAACTGGATCTGGGCACGGCCTACTGGTGGTCGCCCGATTCTAAATCGATCGCGTATATGCAGTTCGATATCAGCCGGGAGCCGTCTTATCCGCACGAGGATTTGCGGGGACCGCGTCCGATCTACGAGCCCCAGCGCTACCCACAGGCTGGCGAGAATAATCCGGACGTCCGCGTGGGGGTGGTGGGTACGGGTGGCGGGAGCACTCGTTGGATGGACGCGGGCAACACTCGTGATGCTCTGATCGCGCGGGTGGGCTGGACGCCGGATTCGAGGAATGTCTACATGGTGCGGACCAATCGTATACAGAACAGACTGGAATTGCTTTTGGCCGTGGCCGGATCCGGCAAAGCGTCGCGGATTCTGGAAGAGGCTGACAAATTCTGGGTCAATATTCAAGAAGATCCGGTGTTCGTCCATAGCGGACAACAATTTCTATGGTTGAGCGAGCGTGACGGCTTCCGGCATATCTATCTATATTCAGTGGATGGCGCGCAAGCGAAGCAGCTGACTCAAGGTTCCTGGGAGGTCACGGGAATCACGGGGGTCGACGAGAAGGCCGGGCGCATTTACTACTCGGCAAGCGAGACCAGCCCAGTGGAACGGCAATTTTACAGTGTGGGAATAGCGGGTGAGGGGAAACGGCAGCTTAGTTCCGGTGCCGGCACGCACACCATCGCGATGGGCCCGGGCGGACACTTCTATCTCGATACATATTCGAGCCTGTCGTCGCCACCGAGGACGACGGTTCATGCAGGCGATGGACACGAACTGCGCGTATATCGCGAACAGAACAAGCGTCTCGCCGATGACTACGAAATTTTGCCGACGGAGTTGGTCAGCTTTCGCACTCCGGATGGAACGCTGCTCTACGCGCGGCTCATCCGGCCGGCGAATTTTGAGGCAGGCAAAAAATATCCTGCTGTCGTGCTGGTTTATGGCGGCCCAGATTCGCAGGGAGTGCGCAATGCCTGGATGGGAGCGGATCTGGATCAGGTGCTGGCGAATGAGGGATTCGTGATTTGGCAGGTGGACAATCGAGGATCTTCGGGCCGGGGGCACGCGTTTGAGACACCGGTATTCCGGAAGCTTGGGTCGATCGAGTTGGCCGATCAGGTAGCAGGCGTCGATTATCTGATATCGCTGGGATTCGTCGACCGGGCGCGCATCGGGATCCGCGGATGGAGTTACGGTGGATTTATGACTCTCAATGCGCTTTTGAATGCCCCGAGCGTTTTCCAGGCCGGTATCGCTGGCGCACCTGTGACCGATTGGCATAATTACGACACCATCTATACCGAGCGCTACATGGGTTTGCCCCAGGACAATCCGGACGGCTACAAGAACACGGCCCTGCCGATGCAAGCCAAGAACCTTAAAGGGAAGCTGATGATCGCGCACAATGTGGAGGACGACAACGTGCTGTTCCAGAACACCATCCAGATGGCCGGTGCGCTGGAGCGCGCGGGTCAGCCGTTCCAGATGCAAATCTACACGCAGAAGACGCATGCGGTGACGGGCTTGGAGGCACGCCAATTGAACGCCACTGTAGTGGATTTCTTCGAACGGACACTGAAATAGATATAATCGAACTAATCGTGCATTGCGATCCCAATTCCTGGGCATGCCGGCTCCTGCTTATCGTTTTAGCGGGAAGCGGGCTTGCCATTTCCGCCCAGGATCTTCCCAGTGCGCTTGATTCCCCGGCTGTGTCCGGTTGGGTACTGGCCGATCTTAACGGCGATCAGAACGTGGATCTGGCGACTGCGCGATCGGGGCGTCATGATGCCAACGGTTATGCCCAGGAAGTTCGCATTACCCTGGGCAGCCTGCAGCAGACTTCGTTCCGCTTCCTAAGCCCAGGCGCAACCGTCGAGTTAAGCAGCCAGGACGTGGATGGCGACGATGATGGGGACTTGGTCGTGTTCGAGCCGTTATCTAGCCAGCCGATCGGCGTATGGATCAACGACGGCACGGGCTCATTTCACGAAGGCCGTCTGGCAGACTTCCGCAAGCTCTGGCGTGAGCGGCCCGTGTCGACCTGGCGCAGTCGGGCGCCACAGCTTCCGTTATTCGCGATCTCTGAAGAGCGGATGCAGCTCCTGACGCCCGCTGTGTGGATCGCCGCGCTTGAACCCAACGCGGCCGGCCTCACCTGGCAACATGAGTCGTCTTCGACAGACGCGTACTGTTCCGATGACCGTCCGCGTGGTCCTCCCCGCAATTTCTGATCCCACTAAAAACTAAATGAGCCGGTCAGCCTAGTTAGTGCTGAAAGGCGGTGAGAAGTGTCAGGAGATACGTGATTCACGTGAAGTCATTGGTGTATTGTTCGATTGCGGCGTTGGCGGCTTGCCGGGCATTCGCTCAGGCGCCCCAGAGCGGCGGCGCCCCTATACACACCATCACTATCGAACAAGCCGTTCAGGAGGCTCTGCAGAACAACCCTGGACTGCTGGCGGAGAAACTCGGTATTCCGGTAGCGGAAACAGCCGTGATCACCGCTCGTCTTCGTCCCAACCCGGTGGTGAGTGCCTCCTCCGATCACCTGGACTGGCTCGGAACCGGCTTCAGCGAGGTGAACGGTGCGGGACCCACGGAGACGGCCTTGCGTGTCGATATCCCCTGGGAGCGCGGGCACAAGCGCGAATATCGAGTGGATACCGCCGGCTATGCGCAGAAGATCGCCGAGGCGCGCGTGGCCGACTCGATCCGCCGGCTGAGATTGGACGTCACGCTGGCGTGCATCGATGTCATACAGGCGAAGGCTCGCCTGGATTTGGCCAATGACAACTTGAAATCGCTCGAAGGAGTGGTCCAGCTCAATGAGACGCGGTTGCAGGGGGGAGCCATCCCGCCGATCGAACTGACGCGTTCCCGCGTGGCGATGCTGCAGTTCCGCAGTAACGTCAAGACGGCAGAACTGGCGCTGACGACGGCTCGTATCCGCCTCCAGACGTTTTTGGGACGGGGACCCGGTCAGCCCATGGTTGACGTGAGCGATCCGCTGAAGATCCCCATTCCGCCCGCGCCGCCGGCTCTGGAGCAAATCCAAACCCGTGCGATTACCGTGCGGCCCGACATCCAGGCGGCGCGACTAGATCAGGCGCGATCGCAGTCCGAGCTGCGGTTGCAACTAGCCAACGGCAAAGTGGATTACACCGCGGGCGGGGAATATCGCCGCCAGCAGGGTGTGAACGGCACTGGAAATTCCGTGGGATTCTTCTTCAGTGTCCCGCTGCCGGTGTTCAACCGCAATCAAGGCGAAATCGCTCGCGTGACGTCCGAAGAGGTGCAGTTGCAAAAGCAGATTGACGCGTTGCAGTCGCAGGTTTCGGGCGAAGTGACGGGAGCCTACCGCGAGTATGAAACAGCGCGCCAGTTGATCGGCGATATCGAGAGCGATCTTCTGGGACTGTCGCAGGAAGCCCGCAACACGACCACCTACGTTTACCAAGCGGGCGCCGGCTCACTGCTGGATGTTCTGGATGCGCAGAGGGCGTTCAATGAAACCATGTCCACGTATTACGACGCACAAGCCGACTATCGCCGGGCCGTGAGCCGCCTGGCGTCGGTGGTCGGCGAAGAGGTGATTCCATGAGGCTCAGGTTGATCTTATCCAGCGCGCTGATCGCGCTGGCGCTCACGGGATGTCAAAAAACCGGCGTAAGCGAAGCTGCCGCCGAGGCCTCCGATGGAGCAAGCAAGGCCACCAAGGGAGAACTTTCCAACGATGTCGAACTGGAGCCCGCAATGCTACCGAACATCAAGGTGGAAACGGTGGGCGCCGAATCGGGGCGGGGCAGCCTGAGTGGCACCGGCAAGGTGCAATTCAACGAAGATCGCACGGTTCGTATCCTGGCGCCTTTGCCCGGCCAAGTCGTCGACTTTCAAGCGCGCGTGGGCGATCCGATCGCCAAGGATCAAGTCCTGTTTTCCATCAAGAGCCGCGAGGTGGCGTCGCTGGTCAGTGACTATATGCAAAGCCAGCGCGACCTGGATCTGGCCCAGAAGACCTACAACATGAACAAGGATTTGTTCGAGCACCAAGCTGCTTCCCGCATTTCGTTTCAGCAGGCGGAGAACGATCTGGCCAAGGCCAACACGCAAGTGGCCCGGGGCGAAGAGGCGCTCCGCGTGCTGGGCATCGATCCGAAAGAAGCGGTGAAGGACGGAGGCTTGCGCTCGGTGATCCCAGTGCGCTCCCCGATGGCCGGCACGCTCATCGAGCGCAATCTTACGCCCGGTCAGTTTGTGCAGGCCGATAGCACCGCTCTGCTCACCATCGCCGATCTAAGCACGGTGTGGGTTCTGGTCGATGTTTTCGAGCGCGATATTCATTTGGTCCGCGTGGGTCAGAAGGTACAGGTGGTGGCCGCGGCTTATCCCGACCGTCGTTTTGCCGCCAGCGTGGAACGCATCAATGATAAAGTCGATCCCGACAGCCGAACACTGAAAGTGCGCCTGCTGGTCTCGAATCCCAATTTTTTGCTCAAGCCGGAAATGTTCATCACCTCCTCGCTCGAATTGAGCGGGGGCGGCACCGCGATATCGGTTCCCGGGGGCGCGGTGTTTACAGAGGATGGCAAGAGCTACGTGTTCGCAGCGAAGACCGACCGGCGCTTCGAGCGGCGCCTGATCGTCGCTGCGCCCGACGCCGAAGGCCGCTTGAGGGTGACAAGCGGCCTCCGCGTTGGAGATCGAGTCGTGACTGACGGAGCCATGCTGCTGGATTATCGCCGCAAGCAGAAACAGGACTAGCGGTCTCAATGATCAAGCGATTAGTTTCCTTTGCTCTGCATCAGCCGTTGTTCGTGTTCCTGCTGACCGGGCTATTTCTGCTGGGCGGCATCGTGGCGTTCGAGAACCTGCCGATCGAGGCATTTCCCGATGTCACCGATATTCAGGTGACCGTCATCACGCTGTATCCGGGATACGCCGCCGAAGAAGTCGAGAAACAGGTCACCACGCCGCTGGAGATCGGGTTGAGCGGCCTGCCCAACGCAGTGCGTATGTTTTCGCACACGCAGTTCGGTCTGTCGTTCCTGATTGTGACCTTCGATGACCGCGCGGACGATTACCAAGCCCGCCAGTTGGTGCTCGAACGGCTCCGTGGCGTGGATCTTCCGGACAAAGCCGAAGTGCAGCTGGCACCCTTGTCCACTCCCATTGGGGAGTTGTTCCGTTATCGCGTCAACGGCAATGGCCAGGACTTGCGGGAGCTTCGCGCGATACAGGACTGGACGATCACACGTTATCTCAAGCTCGCGCCGGGAGTCGCCGACGTGGTCAGCCTGGGTGGATTCTTGAAGCAGTATCAGGTCACCCTGGATCTGGCCAAGCTCAAATCCAACAACGTTCCGATGCAGCAGGTGCTCACTGCGCTGGGGCAGGGAAATGCGAACGCCGGCGGCAGCTATCTGGAACAAGGCGATCAGCAATATCTGATTCGCGGTATCGGATTATTGCGCTCGGCTGATGACATCGGCAATATTATTTTGGCCGAGCACGGCGGAACGCCTTTGCTGGTGCGCGATATCGCGACGGTCGACGTCAGCTCCGTTCCGCGGCAGGGCACGGTGGGGATGAATGACGACGACGAGATTGTTACCGGCATCATCCTGATGCGCAAAGGCGAGAATCCGTCGGAAGTGCTGAAGGCGGTCAAATCGCGAGTCAAGGAACTGAACGACACCATCCTTCCCAAGGGCGTCTCGATCGTTCCGTACTACGACCGAACGTTCCTGATCGACACGACGCTTCACACGGTGTTCAAGAATCTGCTGGAGGGCGCGATCCTGGTGATGATCGTGCTGTACCTGTTCCTGGGGAACCTGCGCGCGGCTGCGATTGTTGCGGCGATCATCCCGCTGGCGCTGCTCTCCACCTTCATGGGCCTGCGCCTGCGAGGTCTTCCGGCGAACCTGCTTTCGCTCGGCGCCATGGATTTCGGAATCATCGTGGACGGCGCCGTGATCGTGCTTGAAAATATCTTCCGCGAGCTATCCGAGCATCAGCACGCGACATCGGCCATTAACAAAGTGCGGGGGAACGTCCGGGAGGTGATTATCGAGGCGGCCGCGCACGTGGGACGGCCGACCATGTTCTCGATGCTGATCATCATCATCGCGCACATTCCGATCTTCACCTTGCAGCGGCAGGAAGGTCGAATCTTCGCGCCCATGGCGTATACCATCGTTTCGGCGCTGCTCGGGTCGCTGCTGTTTTCGCTCACGCTGGTGCCGGTGATGGCATACTTTCTGCTTCGCCGCGGCGTGCCGCACGGCGAGAATAGGCTAGTACGGTTTTGCAAGAAGTTGTATCGTCCGCTGTTGGTTCACGCGGTGCGATGGCCGGTGGTGGTACTGGCGGCGGCGGTTATGGCGCTCGCGGGAAGCCTGCTGCTCGCGGGTCAACTGGGAAGCGAATTCCTTCCCGAGCTGAATGAGGGCTCCATATGGGTGAACCTGACACTTCCGCCAGGGATCTCCGTGAGCGAAGCGGTTAAAGAATGCGCTCGGGTGCGATCCATTCTCAGACAGTTTCCAGAAGTGCGCGCAGTGATCTCGAAAGCGGGCCGTCCCGAGGACGGCACCGATCCCAAGCAGATCAACATGGCTGAATTCCTGGTGGATACGTATCCGCAAGAGGAATGGAAGAGCAAGCTCAGCAAGGAGGAATTGCTCAAGCGCTTCGACGAAGAGCTGTCCAAGGTTCCCGGCTTCGAGCCTAGCTTCTCCCAGCCCATTCGCGACAACATCCTGGAAAGCATTTCGCAGATCGATGGACAGATTGTGATCAAAGTATTCGGCGACGATCTGGATCTGATCAGGAAAACAGCGCAGCAAGTGCTGGATCAGGTTAGCTCGGTGCGCGGAGTAGCGCGAGCGTTCATCGATCGCGAAGGCAGCGTGCCGCAGCTGCAGATCGAAATCGACCGGGCGCGAGCGGCGCGCTACGGACTGAACGTGGTCGACGTGCAGAATGTGATCGAGACGGCCGTCGGCGGCAAGGAAGCGACGGAGATCTGGGAGGGTGAGCGCAAGTATCCCGTGGTGGTTCGCCTGCAACAAGACCAGCGCCGCGATATTTCCACCATCGGCAAGATTCCAGTGGAAACCTCGCGCGGATTGCGTGTGCCGCTTGAAGACGTGGCGACGCTCAGTATCGGTTCCGGAAGCATGAATATTGCACATGAGTCCGGCAAGCGTCTGAACGCCATCGGAGTGTTCCTGCGCGGGCGGGACATGGGCAGCGCGGTGGAGGAAATGCAGCAGCGCGTCAGGCAGAACGTGACTCTTCCTCCCGGTTACTATCTCCAGTGGGGCGGCGAGTTCGAGAATCAGCAGCGCGCCATGGCGCGTTTGAAAATCATTGTTCCCATCAGTATCTTTCTCATCTTTTTGCTGCTGTTCAATGCCTTCGGCTCGGTCAAGAGCGCTTTGCTGATTCTTTCTAACATTCCTTTTGCATTGGTGGGTGGGATTCTGGCATTGCTGATCACGAAAATCCCGCTGAGCGTCTCGGCGGCTATCGGGTTCATCGCGTTATTCGGGCAGGCGGTGCTAAACGGCGTCGTCATCGTGAGCTATTTCAATGCTCTGCGTGCTGAAGGACTGGACGCGCGCCAGGCTGCAATCGAAGGATCCCTGGTGCGCTTCCGCACAGTGCTGATGACCGCGTTGCTCGCCATGCTCGGTTTGCTGCCGATGGCGCTATCGCATAGCATCGGCTCCGAGGTGCAGAAACCGCTGGCGGTGGTGATCATTGGCGGTCTGGTATCGGCCACGGCGCTTACGCTCCTGGTGCTGCCGGCGCTCTACACGCTGGTCGAGCGAAAGTCTACACCCCAAGCAGATACGCCCGTGCTGGCAGGCCAGTCAGGCGACTGAGAGCGCTCGCGTACCACTGAAGCTGACGCTGATATTGATCACGATGACCGGAAATATCCGCGTCGGTCTTGAAGTCGACGATGATCCAGGTATTGTCCTCGATGAATGCGAGATCGATAATACCTTCCATAAGGCGTCCGCCGTCGACTAACAACATGACGGGATATTCGCGATGCTTGCGCTCAGCGCGTCGTGCGCGGTCGAGAAGCGAATGGGCGAGGGCGGCTTCGACGCGGAAGCAAGCCGCCTCGATTTCTTCGGAAGGTGCGCCCAGGATGCGGGCGTTGAGCTGCGCCCATTGTCGGATGGTGGTGCGGTTGGCTTCGAGCGGCACGTCGCGCAGGACGGCGTGGACGAGGGTTCCGAAGCGTCGGCCAGCAGGACCGGGCGAGGCATGCCTCGCCCCTAACACCTCGACCGAGATATGGTCGGGAGGAGCATCCCGT
>JAICXC010000143.1 GCA_025980665.1 Bryobacteraceae bacterium | reverse complement strand
TCCGATCTGCTGCCCACCGACGGCGCCGAGTTCGGATTCGACAACATTGCGACGTCGCTCAAGACTTCGCCACTGCTGCTGGAGGGATACGTGACCGCCGCACAGCGCGTCGCTGCGATGGCGGTGGGCGATCCCCAGGTGAAGCCCGGGACCACCGAGCACTCCATCAGCCGCGAATTCAGCCAGAACGGATATATCGACGGCCTGCCGCTTGGAACTGTGGGCGGCACCGTGGTCCATCACGTGTTTCCGGCGGACGCCGAATATAAACTGTCGGGCCGGCTTGTCCGCGGCGTCCAGGAAGGCTACGCCGGCGTAGAAGGAAATGAAGTGCCCTACACCTTCGTGATCACCGTGGATGGCACCGAAGTATATACGGCGCCGATCGGCGGTCCCAAGGACGACGAAATGCAGGCCGCTGATTTAGCCGCGGCGCAGCCCATTATCGATAAGAGGATGACGGGACGGGTGCGGGTCACGGCCGGTCCTCACGACGTCGGGTTCACGTGGAAGGAGCGGCCGTTCCAGTTGCAGGATGTCTGGGAACCGTCGCGGCGCGACAGCCAGGAAGTCCACATGGTGGCAGGCTTGCCGAAGCTCAGAACGGTGTCGATCGACGGCCCGTACAACGTGCGCGGCGTCGGCGAAGGGCCCAGCCGGGAACGGCTCTTTGTCTGCCATCCCAGCGCGGCTCTGGATGAAACCGCCTGCGCGACCAAAATTCTCTCGAATCTGGCACGCCGGGCGTACCGGCGTCCCGTGACCGCCGCCGACATCGAGGCGCCGATGTCCTTTTATAAGCGGTCGAGGGAGAACAAGGGCAATTTCGACGATGGCATTCGGGCCGGCGTGGCGCGCGTTCTGTCGAGCCCGTACTTCTTATATCGAATCGAGAAAGATCCGGCCAATGCCCGGCCCGGAGTAGCGCATCCAGTGAGCGATATCGAGCTCGCTTCGCGCCTGTCCTTCTTCTTGTGGAGCAGCATCCCCGATGAAAAACTGCTGGACGTGGCGGCAGCCGGGCGCCTGCGGGAGCCAGGAGTATTTGCCGCACAGGTGCACCGCATGCTGGGGGACGAGCGCTCCGACGCGCTGGTCGAAAATTTCACGGGACAGTGGCTGCAGCTTCGCAATTTAGAGGCGAAGGTGGTTCCCGACCTCCTGATGTTCCCTGATTTCGACGACAACACGCGTAAAGGATTCCGGAAGGAGACCGAACTCTTCTTCGGGTACATTTTGCGCGATGACCGCAGCACTCTGGAACTTTTGAGCGCGGACTATACGTTTGTCGACGAGCGGCTGGCCAGAAATTACGGCATCAAGGGCGTTTACGGCCCGCAATTCCGGCGCGTTAAGCTCACCGATCCAAATCGCCGCGGCTTGCTGGGGCAAGGGAGCGTTTTGTCGATTACTTCCGTCGCGAACAGAACCTCGCCCGTGTTCCGCGGGAAGTACATACTGAGTACCTTTCTCAACACGCCCCCGCCTCCTCCGCCGCCGAATGTCCCCACGCTCGACGAAAGCAACAAGGTAGCGGCAGCGGTTCCGAAAACGGTGCGTGCTCAACTGGAATTGCACCGGAAGAACCAACCCTGTGCGGGTTGCCATCGTGTGATCGATCCGCCCGGGTTTGCTCTCGAGAACTTTAACCCGGTGGGGCAGTGGCGCGATAAAGGCGCCGACGGCGCGCCGCTCGACGTCGCGGGCACGCTCGCGGATGGCTCGCAAGTCAACGGTCCGGTGGCGCTGCGGGAGGCGATTCTGAGCCGGCCCGACGCTTTCGTGACCGTCGTCACCGAAAAGATGCTGACCTACGCGCTGGGCCGGGGCCTGGAGCCGAGCGACATGCCGGTGGTTCGCCGGATCGTGAAGAAAGCCGCGCTGAATGATTACCGGCTCTCTTCGATCGTCATGGGAATTGTCGAGAGCGCGCCTTTCCAGATGCGCACGAAGTTGGAAGCAGCGCCGGAATCGGCCGAAACCGTTAAGGGGCCGGCGGATACCGTAAAAGTGGCACAATCAAGTAAGAAGGAGTAGCTATGTTCATCACGAAGAAGCACCTTTCGCGCCGCACGTTCGTGCGGGGCACCATGGGCGCCACAGTCGCACTGCCCTTCCTGGACGCCATGATTCCGGCCCTCTCCGCGGCGCCGACGTCACCGTTCCGCTTCGGCGCAGTCTACTTCCCGTGCGGTGTTTGGCCCGCCACCTGGCATCCCGAGGCCGAGGGGAGCAACTTCGCGTTCAAGCCGGTGATGCAGCCGCTGGAACCGTTCCGCAATCAGCTGGTGACGGTCAGCCAGATGAAAGCGCCGTGGGGCGAATCGGTTCACCTTGGCGCAAGCTCAGCGTTCCTGAACGGCGTCGGGCCGGCCGTCCGCCGCGATGGCAGAGGCGACTCTTTCGGAAAGATTGAATCGAAGAAAACCGTCGACCAGTTCATCGCCGATCACGTAGCCGGCGATACGCCTCTGCGGTCGATCGAAGTCGGCACCGAGGACATGGGCACCGCTGTCGGGGCCTGCGACGGCTTCGCCTGCACGTTCTTCAATACGCTGGCGTGGCGCGACGATGAGAGCCCGCTGCCGGTGGGGATCAATCCGCGCGTTACCTTTGAACGAATGTTCGGCGAGACGGATTCGACCGCGCGGCGCTTTGCCAGCCTGAAGCAAAAGCAGAGTCTGCTGGACTCGGTGACCGAAGAAACCGCGAAGCTGGAACGCTCGCTGGGTGCGCCCGATCGCGCCATCCTGGACGAGTACCTCGGCAACATTCGTGACGTGGAGAAACAGCTCGAACGCATGGAAAGCCGCCTCGGAACGATCACCGACAATCCGGAAGCGCCGGTGGGCTTGCCGGAGGCGTTCGACGATCACATGACCATTACCTATAACCTGATGCATCTGGCGTATCAAGGTGACATCAGCCGCGTCTTCACGTTCATGACCGGTCATGAAGCCAGCGACCGCGCGTACGCTTTCATCGGCATTCCCGAGCAGCACCACACCATTTCGCATCATGGCAACGATCCGGAAAAGCTCGCGAAGTACGCCAAGATCGCCACGTATCAGATCCAAAAGTTCGCGGATTTCCTCGACAAGCTGAAGGCGACCAAAGAAGGTGACGGTAACATTCTGGATCACTCGGTTCTGTATTGGGGCAGCGGCATGAGCAACGGCAACGCTCACGACCGGAACAACCCGCCCGCGGTCATCATCGGTGGCGCTCAAGGCCGGCTCAAAGGCAACCGTCACATCGTCGCGAAGGATACGCCAACGGCGAATCTATTGCTTTCCATCGCGCACCTTGGCGGAGCGGAGATCGATAAGCTCGGAGCGAGTACCGGCAGAGTCGATCTGTAGGACAATCGCGGTGGAATGGAACCTAACTTCGTTATCATTCCCAAGCCCGATTTACTGGATCTTTTGTGGACCGCCTTCCCGGAGTTCAGAGGCAATCTTGACGACCAGGATCTGGACCTAGGCAATTACTATGTCTACGCGCGGTTCGCAGACTGGCTTTCCAAGGGCCTAGAAGACGATCGGCTGTGGCAACGTGCCTATGCGTTCTTCGAGTTGCTTGCCCCGATTGATCGCGACATCTTGATCGATGTATTTGAATCCCTTTGCGAGAATCCGATCCTAGCCCAACGCATTGACTCAAAAGCCGGGCCTGAGGCGCGCAAACTACGCCGAGCGATGCGAACCTGAGGCCGTGCTGTTAGGGACACTTCGGGGCGACGCGGTTCACCGTCGTCACGTTGATGCCGCCCACGCCGTCTTCGCCGATCAGGAGCCCGCTCACCGCGACGCGCGAACCGGCCAAAGCATCCAGCTTGGTCACGACGAACTTGAGCGCCATCGTACGGTTGCCGAGGCGCCTGGTGGCGTCTTCGCCCGGCGCAGCACGTTCAGCGCGTTCCGCCCGCTCGGGAGTTGTCGCACTCGTGACCATCCAATCCGCTCCGCTCTTCGTTAAACAACCGACCACCCGAGCCAGCGCGTTGGCCGGGAGCTCGGTACTTCCGTCCTTTGGCACAATCTGCACACCCGCGATGGTATTCGGCCCGAGCTCGGTAGTCCCGGCGGGAAAACCGTTGGACTTCAGCATGAGCGCGACGATATCCCGGTAGGTGGGCTCGGTGAGGGAGCCGGGAGTGCCGTTGGGCATGTTGGTGCTGACGAACTCGAGCAGATCGCCGACCGTTTTCTGCGAGAAACTCTTCCAGAATGCGTCGCCCACGAGGGGCGCCTTGCCTTGCGCCGCCAGCGCATGACAACCCGCGCAGCTTTGTCCGAAGGCCGTCATGCCGCGGGCGGCTTGAGCCTCCGTGTACACACCGTCCCAGACGGTCCGGCGCTGAGCACTGGTCTGAGAAGCGCCGGCCTGAGAAGCGCTGGTCTGAGCGGTCACCAGACTGGTCATGGCCGAGGCGAGGAAAAAGAGGCGCGCCAACGATAAGAACGATATGAATGACAAGCCCGACGCTGAAGCATACAGTCCGCCGCCCATCGAGCACTGCTTGGGACGCACAGACATGCTCTGCATTTCGTGATCGTGCCAGTTAACCGGAGCCATGTCAAGCTTCATATCGAACGCATCAGGAGAATGTTGCAGGCCGCGCAGCCAGAGACATCCGTCCTAACGGATCGAAAGCCTATTTTTTAGAGACCGTATCGCCCGTGAGGTAACACACCGCTTGGAGTCTCACGGCGAATCGCGTTGCTGTTCAAAAGACGCGCGCGACGGTTCAGCACTTTTGGGACAGCTGGTCGATGCTTTTAAGAATCGTTTCTTTGGAAACTGGCTTGACCAAACTTATGTGTGCCCCTAAAGCTTGAGCTGCTCGCAGAACGTCCGAACCAAAAGCTCCCGACATCGCGACGATCTTGAGGTCCGGTTGCCGTTTGCGCAAGGCCCGAATCAGTTCCATGCCTTCTTCACGGGGCATGGCTAGATCCGTGATTACCAGATCGATCTGATGCTCTTCTACTTGCGCTCTTGCGTCACGCCCGTCTTCCGCAGTGAACGCCTGGAAACCTGCTCCATCTAATGTTTGGGCTAACAGGTTCCGAAGAGAGGCGTCATCGTCGACTACCAAGATTCGGCGAATCGTCGGTGGTGCAGAAAGCAAACCGTCGATCTTTTCACACAGCATATCCGGCGTGAAAGGCTTCTGGAGGAACTCCACGCCCAGTTCCAGGTTGTCACGCTCGTCAGCCACGTTTCCCGTATAACCAGACATGAACAATATCTTGATATCGGGCCGGACTAGGGCTACACGGCTGGCGATCTCTTTGCCACCCATGGTGGGGAGAACCACGTCGGTGAGCAACAAATGAATGCTGCCTTCGTATTCGTCCGCAAGCTGAATGGCTCTAGCTCCGCTGCCTGCCACCAGCACGGTATATCCGGCGCTTGAAAGAATCTCCGCCACCAGCAGCCGAATGGCGGAATCATCCTCGACCACCAAGATCGTCCAGTGTCGCGGACTCGCGCCGTGCTTACCCTTTACAGGTTCCGTTTTCGTCCGGTCAACATGCTGCGGCAGAAATACCGTGGCCGTGGTCCCAACTCCCGGCTCGCTTTCCAGGAGAACATGCCCACCGCTTTGCTTGATAATTCCGTACACCGTTGCGAGACCCAAGCCCATACCTTGGCCCGGTGGTTTGGTTGTGAAGAATGGGTCGAACACTCGCTGCTTTAACTGCGAAGAGATCCCTCGTCCGTTATCCCCCACAACGATCGTTGCGTAGCGACCGGCTGCTATTTCATATGCCCGTGCGGATACTTCGTCCAACTCTGTATTTGTGAGGTCGATCGTGACGGTCCCGCCACTTGGCAAGGCTTCCCGTGCGTTGGCGATAAGGTTCAAGATCGCCTGCTGGATCTGTGCGGGATCGATCCAAACCGAGTGAACGCCCCGGCCTATCCGCATGAGGATCTCGACATCTGGTCCAACCGCGGCCCTGAGCGTGGGCTCCAGTTCCCGCAGCAAGTCGGCTGCATTTACGGCTCGTGGCTGCAGCATCTGCTTTCCACTGAATGCGAGCAGTTGGCTGGTCAAAGCGGCGGCTCTCTCACCCGCTTTGTGAATTTCCTCAATGCGGCGGTACGTATCCTGCCTCGGATCAGAATTTGCCAGCAGCAACTTCGAATAGCCGATGACGACGTTCAGAGCGTTATTGAAGTCGTGGGCCATTCCCCCCGCAAGCTGCCTAAGTGCTTCCAGTTTTTGAGACCGGCTGTCCACATACAGTCTGCGATTTTCATACATTCGACCAGCCAGTCCGCCTAGAATGCCGGTCAAGCGCGCATCCTCCTCGGTGAATTCAACTGCGCCGATCCTATGAAAAAGGCACAACCAACCGTAATTGTAAGTGGGTGATACGATGGGCGCAGCCAATAGCGAACTAAAGGTCGGAAAATCCTTGGGAAAACCAAATTTAGCTGGATCCGCGCTAGTATTGCGGGCCCGGACCGGCTGCTGGCCCGAAAGTAGGCCGGCCATCACGGCGTTCACTCTCGTGGTGTCTTTCAGCCCCGGATACGCATCCGAAGACAATCCCGCGATGTAGGCCTGTTCGCCGTTTTCCCCGACGATTCCGACCATCCCGAACTTCGCATTGATAAGGTGGCAGGCCGACTTACAAAACTCATCCAGCAGCTTGCTCGGATCCGTTTCAGAGGAAAGCCGTAGGCTGGCTTCGAGGAGAGCGTCCAGTTGGGAATTGACGGCGGCCATTTCCATGGCTTGCTTGGTTAGCTTGTCCATCACCAGGCGCAGATGATCGCGGTCAAAGTTTTGGGCGACTGGCATTGGGAGAGCCACCTTCTGAAGACACGCTTCCACAGTTTGGAGCACGGTTTCGTCCGAGCATGGCTTGGAAAGGACGTACTCCACGCCGCACTCGCGAGCCAGGTCTTTAGCGTCACGTTCCCGGAATACGGCCGTCCAAAAAATCACTGGCGTATGGGCGATCTCCGGGGTGGATCGCAAGCGGCGGCCAAACTCGTACCCGTCCATGGCAGGCATGAGAATGTCCGCGATCACCAGGTCGGGTCGCTCGGCAGAAACCAAAGCGAGCGCCTCGCCGCCATCCGAGGCTTCTCTAATTGTGTGGCCAGACTGCCCCAGGATCTCCACTAGAAGGCTGCGGTTGCCAGGGTTGTCATCCACAATAAGTATTTTGGCCACCTGGGGCTCCTCCCTTGAACACGTGTCCTTTCTATAAATGATCGGGCGGGCGGTCTTTCAAGATTACGTAGAGGTGTTAAGGTTCTGGCCTGCTTGAGTCGATTAGCGGATAGTATTTCGACTTGTTGGTCACTTGTGGGGCGGAAGCATGCGCAAAGAAATCGTCAAAGTAAGCAAACTCCTGATCGTTGATGACCAAGAAGCCAACGTAGGACTGCTGACGAGCATTCTGCGGGAGCAGGGATTTATTGGCATTCAGAGTCTAACGGACGCCCGCTTGGTGCTGCCGCTGTTTCTGGATTTCATGCCTGACCTTGTCTTGCTGGACTTACGAATGCCCCACATCGACGGTCTTTCCTTGCTGAAGCAGCTGCGGAGCCGTATCCCGGAAAACGCGTATGTGCCGTTTGTGATCGTTACGGCGGACTTGTCGCAACGGACGCGGCAAGCGGCGCTCTCCTTAGGCGCTAAAGACTTTCTCACGAAACCGATCAACCCATCGGAGGCGGTCCTCCGAATCTATAATTTGTTGGAGACGCGATTCCTTTATCTCGAATTACAGGAAGCCAACCGCATATTGGAAGAACGCGTGCAGGAGCGCACTCGCCAATTGGAATTGGCGCAAGCCGAGATGCTCCGGCATCTTGCGCTCGCCGGGGATTTTCGGGACGACTTAACCGGCCTTCATGCGCAACGTGTGGGCCTGCTGGCCTCTTTGCTGGCTGAAGCGACGGGTGCTTCGAAAGAGGAGGTCCAGCTGATTCGGGGAGCAGCCCCCCTGCACGATTTAGGAAAAATCGGGATTCCGGACCACATTTTGCTAAAGACCGGAGATCTCACGCCCGAAGAATTCCAGATCGTCAAGTCACATACCGCGATAGGAGGAAAGATATTGTCGGGCAGTAGCTTCCCGCTGCTTAAAATGGCTGAGCAGATTGCCCGGTATCACCACGAGCGCTGGGACGGCTCGGGCTATCTCTCGATGAAGGGAGACATCATCCCTCTGGCTGCTCGCATTACGTCGGTCGCTGACACATTCGATGTTTTGACTCATGACCGCCCCTACAAGGCCGCGCACTCGTTGGAAGAAGCCTTGGCGGAGATTCAAAAGGAACGGGAACGCCAGTTCGATCCGGCTGTAGTAGATGCTTTGATGAAGCTGGCTTCGTCCCAGGATCTTTTCCAGCTGGTTCAAGGGTTGCTCGATGAAACGGACCTAAGCCGGCCTGTTCTTATTGAATGCTAAAGATCCCTTAATTCCTTGCCGATCTATCACTTTAGTACCACCTCGAGTCGATTATGACGCCCTCTACAGCTCTCGTCAGGAGACTCATCCCTTTCATCATGTCCGTACCGGCATTGGCCCAGATTTCAGGCGGAGCATTCCGGGGCGAGATTAGGGACGAATCCGACGCCGTGGTATCCCAGGCCAAAATCACAATTCGGTCTCCTGAAACCGGCCTGGAAGCGGTTACCCAGTCGAATAGCGACGGACAGTACCTCACGCCGAACCTGACCCCCGGTTCATATCTGCTGAGCGCCACGAAGCCAGGCTTCAAAGCCGAGATCTTCGGTCCAGTGGCGCTGGAAGTGAACCAGACCGTACGTGTAGATTTCGCACTCGTCGTCGGTAGTGTCGCGGACGCGATCGAGGTACATGCCACGGCGATGCAGTTGCTTTCTACGGAGAGCGCTGAAATCTCTCAGGTCATCGGGAGCAAGCAGGTTTCCGAAATTCCGTTAAACGGCCGGCAATGGCAACAATTGATCGCATTGAGCGCGGGCGTCAATCCAGGCGCACCCGGGGAAACCGGTTCGCCGAATCCCATCAATGTGAACGGGCAGCGTAACAAGGCCAATCTGTTCATGGTGGATGGAATTTCTACGACCTCTTCCGCGCAAGGCCGGGGCGATAACTTCAACATTCCTCTCGAAGCGGTGCGGGAGTTCTCGGTACAGGCGGGAGGCTATTCGGCGGAGTACGGTAATGTCGCGGGCGGAGTGATCAATCTGGAGTCTAAGTCCGGCACGAATAACTGGCACGGGTCGCTCTTCGAGTTCTTCAGAAACGATCGCATGGACGCGGCGAACTTCTTCGCCAATGCCACCTCTCAGCCCAAGAATCCTCTGCGCTACAACCAGTTCGGTGGATCGCTGGGCGGGCCGATCCGGCACGACAAGACTTTCGTCTTCGCCGATTACCAGGGCACCATTACGCGCAATGCCTCGCCGATGGTGACGAGCGTTCCGCTTGATCAGCAGCGGCTGGGGGATTTCTCAAACCTGCGAGCCAACGGAGCGCCCGTTCCGATCTACGATCCATTTGGATCGTCGCTGGCTCGAACACCATTTCCAAACAATACGGTTCCTCTGACCAGCATCGATTCCGCGGCTGCGAACATAACCGCTCTCCTGCCGCATCCCAACCAGTTCGATGCGACGGGTCAGCCGCTTCCTTTCAACAATTATGCGGTGACCCGTTCGAACGCTTCAAACGTGCATTCGTTCGATATTCGCGTGGACCACCAATTCGCCCCTAACAATACCCTCTTTGTCCGTGAGTCGTTCCAAAATACGTACGCGGTGACGCCCTCGCTCTTCGGTCTGCCGCTAGGAGGTCCACCGACGGGGGCAGGCACGACTCTGGCCCGAAATCAGAATGCAGGCATCGCTCACGTTTATCAGTTCACTCCCGCGCTCATCAATGAGATTCGCGTCGGCCTCAACCGGCAGACCACCAGTCTGACTCAGGAAGACTATGGCCAAAACCTATCCCAACAATTCGGAATTCCCGGCGTGAACCAAAGTCCGCAAACGTCCGGGCTATCGACCATGGCTGTCTCCGGATTGTTCAGCCTGGGCGGGAGTATTCTTACGCCGCTGCGCGTCGCCACGACGGACTGGAATTTCAGCGACCGAGTCATCTGGATGAAGGGACGTCACACCTTTCGGTTCGGATTCGACAGCCAGTACGAGTTGGGAAGCACCGGTTACCTGGCTTTTGGACGCGGCAACTACACTTTTCTCAACCTGACCACCAGTACGCTAGTGGGGCCCGCCGGCGGCAACGCGTTTGCCAGTTTCCTGGTGGGTGCGCCATTCCAGGTTCTGAGGGATGCCTTTCCGCCGGGCATGGCCGGGCTTATTTCTTCCCGCAACGGATTCTATGCGCAGGACGATTTTAAGATCACGTCGAAGCTCACCATGAATCTGGGCGCACGGTACGACATCATGCCGTATCCGAGAGAAAAGTACGACCGCCTCGCTAATTTCGATCCGGCTACGCGAACCATGCTGATCGCCGGACAAACAACCAGCGAACGATTGCGCGCGACCGATTATAAGGATCTGGCGCCGCGGGTGGGCCTGGCCTATGCGCCCGGATCCAAGACCGTGATTCGCGCGGGCTATGGAATCGGTTTTGTGGATCCGATCGGGAGCGGCAGCATTCTGAACAGCAACGAATTCAACATACCGTTCTATTTTCGGGATAACATCACGCT